>WYEE01000062.1 GCA_009904025.1 Thermogladius sp.
ATGGAGCTATTGCCACGGATACTGTCGATCGCAGGCCGGCGTTGTTCGGCTCCTTCATCTTCAGCGAAGACAAGCTTAGGGGGCTTGGGGGCCGGGCAAAGCACGATAAGGCGTCTCTTGCAGTGGGCGTGCTAGGGGTTATGATCTCATACGCCGGCAGATTGCGTGTAGGCCCTCAGGACTTCATGGAGCTGTTCATAGTACCCGACGGCTCCTTAGATTCCCTCAGGTACCCCCACTTGATGTACGGTGTCTTATTCGATGAGGGCATTGATTCGTGGAGGAGGCTCGCCTCCTCGATTGTAGACTTACCTAACACTTCGATAGAGCGCGCTCTGATAATGGCCTCCAGCATAAAGCTCTCTACGGCAGGGGATCTAGACTTGAAGCAGATAACGGACTCCTGGTTGCCAGAGAAATATATTCTCCTACGCGTTAAACCCGAGCAGAGGCCTAACATCTCGGGCTCGAACACACTTACATCCAAGTTCATCGCATCGAGGAGTGATATTTCAATAGTCAAAGCGCTGGGAGGCCTAGTCAAAACTGTGAGGGCTTCGAAGACCGCGGTCCAAGAGAAGTTGTCCCCTGTCGTAGGGGAGTGCGTTAACTTCATCACGGAAGCCTACTTCACGGGCAACAAGACGCTCCTAGTCGAGTGCGCCAGGTTGATCACGCCTCTATACCAGGACGAGGATCTTCCGGATGAGGTCAGGGCTGAGATCGCGAGGTTCGTGGAGGTTTTATCGCATGGACTCGACTAGCCGCGAGCCCCTCTTAAGATTCTACGAGAAGCTAGAGAAAGAAAGGGTCTCGGCTATCGTGGCACCAACATCCTACGGTAAAACAGTCTTCTCCCCCGTTATTTTGGAGAGAGCACGTGAAGCCGGCTTATCCTACGGGTTGATACACGTAGTCCCTTTCAGGGCTCTCGTACGGGAGATATACCAGGATAAATTCGCCAACTTCAAGGGGAAGTTTTCAATAGGGTACCAGAGCATGGATTACCTGGAGGGTGGCGTGGATAAATCGCCCTTCTTTCTCAGAGACCTCGTGGCTACAACACTGGATAGTTATGCCTGGAATGTCTTCGGGATACCTGTAGCGGAGTTCGACAAGATCGTTAGAGAGGCGAGCCTCGGCCATGGCTACGTCGCGGGAATGAGCATATTCACATCCACAGTAGTCTTCGACGAGGCCCACGTCTTCATCGGGTCGGGCACGGAGAGAGCTGTCTTCACCATGGCCCGTGCCTCCATGGCCTACCTCTCACAGATGAACGTACCGTTCGCGATCGAGACGGCTACAATGCCGTCCACCAGGCTCTCCACAATTGTAAAGGATCTAAAGGATATAAAAGATCCCCTGAGATTACCCCTAGTATACGTCTGCAGGTCAAGTGACTGCGGGCGTTCAGCCCAGGCATCCAGCTACAGGTCTATCCTCGGCGATTCCTTCCACCCGGTTGCCGACAAAGAGTGGTATGATCAGATGGTGTTCAAGTGGAGAACCCACTTAATCAAGGAGGACAAGCTAGTTGAGGAGGCTACGGGCATATGCCGCTCAAACCCCCTTCTCGTTATAAGGAACACTATACCAACCGCGGTTGAAACCTACAAGAAGCTGAAAGAGAGATGCCCTCAAGCCACCCTCATCCACGGCTGGGTGGGGGCCGAGGATAGGAAGAATAAGATTAGTTTTATTGATCACATGTTGGAGAGAGGGGAGGCTGGGGCCATTGTGGCGACCCAGGTGATCGAGGCCGGCGTTGAAGCCGAGGCCCACGCGATCATAACAGACATAGCCCCCATAGAAAACCTCGCCCAACGCATCGGCAGGCTCTGCAGGAGAAAGACGGAGGGCCTCTGCCGTGAAGACGGCGTCGACGTATACATAATAGAGGACGGGGCCTTCAAGGGGGTCTACGACGAGAGGCTGGTTGGGGCTACGCTGGAGAAGCTCGGGAAGTACCTATCCAACTCAGCTGAATCTATAGACTGGAGGCTCCTCGAGGATCCGGAGGACGGTGGTGTAAGGAGGTATAGCTTCACGAAGATAATGGAGGAGGTTCATAAAGAGGCCGGGGTCTCGTACGGGGGGAGGATTGAGAGGGAGGCGCTCCAACAAGCCTTATCCCTGGATCTGCCTTCCACGAGCATGCTGGAAATACTGGCGAAGACCCTTGAAAAAGAGCTGTCCGAGACAACTCTGGTCAAGCTCGTCCCCGGGAAGGATGAATGTAACTTCGTGGTTGTCGAGTTAGGCAGGCTCCTCGATTTACTTGGGAAGAAGCCCGATGTTACGGGGAAATGCCTGGGGAACCCCGGCAAAGGCGAGCTCGTCTTCAGGGTTAAAACCAGCGGGGGCGAGGAAGACGTCCGTGTAAGGGTGTGGAAAGGGATGTCACCTATTGACCTCACGAGAACAATCATGAAAGAAATCTATTACGGGGCTTCCAGGAGGGAGGTTTCCATTAGGGATTTCTACATACCTTTGGAAGAGACTTGCTATGATAGGGAGACGGGGGCATTCTACAATGCCGGGGTGCGGTAGCCCACCCTACTCCTTCTACGAGGTTAAGGGTGGCAAGGCTCGCTGCGAGGGGTTGGTAGAGCACTCCCTCGCGACAGCGTGTGTGGCCTCGAGGGTTTTCGGCGAGAGGCTGAGCAGGGTTTTCGGCAATGCCGACGTGGATGTGGGCTACCTGCTAAACCTATCCGCCTACCTCCACGACATCGGTAAAGCCTCCAGCCTATACCAGCGGGAAGCAGCCTCCATAGGGGAGGGCGGGTCAATGAGCTTCTGGCTACACCACGTGGTGTCCTTCATAGTCCTCCAGGTAGCCTACATGGAGAAGACGGATCCCGTCCTCCAGTACGCGTCATATGCTGTTATGAGGCACCATCAAGCCATGAAATCCACTCACGAGGTCTGCGAGGTAGACAGCAAGGGGATACGGCACCTCACGGGGGCTGTGAAAAGCCTGAACATCAATTGGATTGAGGAGGTTCTAGAGGTAGGTGAGTCCAGGGGGTTCATCAGCAGACCCCACGCCGAGGTAGTGCTTGAGGCCGCGGGTGATCTGGTCGGACTCGACGACGAGAGTATTGCCCGTCTAGGAGAGGCTTCATGCAGAGGGGATCTCCTCAGGGAGAACACGGTGTCGAAGAGGCTTGTTGTCTCCGTGGCTGGGGCGGTGATCGTGTCGGATATCGCCGTCTCGTCGCTGACTAGAGGTGGTGGGAGCCTCCTCGCCGAGATGTGGATGAGGGAGCTCCCCAGTCTAAGGCCTGTGGCCGAGGAGTGTATCAGTGAGGCAGGGGGTGCTGGGGGAAAGTAATTCAGGCTAGCTGATGCCGATGGACTCAACAACCGTTAACCTGGCTTTATTCAAGGTGACAGCCTACATCACGGGCTTCAGGGGCTTCATGTACTCGGGTAAGCTGGTTAAAACACTCGTCTTAACCAGGCTCCCCGACCTCCAACCCCACTTCCAGCCCTCACCCAGCAACACCCCTAAGCTAGTCCACGTCTCACCTCTACTACGCGAGGTGGACGGCAGGGTTGAAGCAGTCTACACGAGCCTTAGCTGCCGGGAGGTGGAGCTCGCTAAGTGCGTCAACGGGAGCCCGAGGCCTGTCTTCCTGGACGGGGTGTACAGCTTCTACTTCGGCTTCGCGTCAAGCGTAGCTGAGCCGGGGAGGGTTCTAGAGGCCTTGGCGGGGTTGAACGGGGAGGTAGAGTTCATGAAGCAGAGGGTGAGAGTCCAAGCACAGCGAGTCGACTTCCTAAACCCGAGGCTGGAGGCCTCTAGGATACTGGGTGAGGCTGTCAGGGTGGGGGGCCTTAAAATAGTCTTCGCCTCCCCGACCATGCTTAGAGACCCTTTAAGGAGGAGCAGGTTCAAGTCCTTCATACCCACGCCAGTAAACGTGTTCTCAACCCCCGCCTTCCTATACCTCACGGAGAAGGGTTTGTACAAGTTGGGCAGGTTCATAAGGTTGCTGAGGGTTGTCCACAGGGTTTTCAACGAGACCTACACGGCGTTGAAGACGGTTAGACTCACATGGTTCACTTACGGAAAGTACCCTGAGCCCGGTATAACAGGGTACGTTAAGTACGCTGTCAACAGAGAGTACTACGAGGAGTATAGTGAGAGGATGCAGTTAAACCAGGTGCTCGAGGAGCTTATAGCACTCCTAATAGCACTGGGTACAGGGACGGGGAGGGCTGCTGGGCTAGGACACGTCTTCCTAGAACCCTCAGCCATAAGCTTCGAGACGGGTGGAGGCGTGGAGGGTGGGGGTGAGGCGAATACTACTCAGAGCCAGGCCGGTGCAAGACCTCCCTGACGGCCTCCAGGTTGTCGGTCATAATAGCGTCCACCAGCCTAGACCACTTCGACGCTGTCTCAGCGTCGTTTACAGTCCACAGGAAGACCTTGAGCCCCAGCTCCCTCGCTTTGGAAATGTATCCGACGGCCCTCCCGCCAAGCGCCTCCAGCCCCTCGACAGGCGGGTTGAGGGAGTAGAGGGCTAGCTCCCCCTTCTTCTCGAAACCCCACCCCGCTTTATCCAGGCTGTCGACATTCAAGCCGAGCCTAATAGTCTCCGAGAGGCTTCTAGCCTTCTCAAGAGCCTCGGGTATGAAGCTGATTAACACGGTTGACTCTTCTCTACCGTGCTCTCTGACAAGCCTGACAGCCTCCTCAACCACGTCCACGTCCTTAACTTCGACTAGCACTAGAGCGCTCCTCGGGAGGTGCTTGAACACCTCGCCGAGGGTCGGTATCACCTGGCCGGCACCCAGGTACGCGGATCTCAGCTCTCTCAGAGTAGATTTCTTCACCTCGAGCCTAACGCCAGAGACCCTCCCGGTGTCCTCGTCGTGGATGACAACCGGGTGCCCGTCCCCGCTAAGCCATACATCTAGCTCAACCCCGTCGGCCCCGTAGTATAGTGCTGCGAGGAAGGAGAGTAGAGTGTTCTCCGGGAACTTGGCCGGATACCCCCTGTGACCTATGAGGAGGGGCCTGGAGGGCATTCAACCAGCCTCCTCAACCACCCTACTCCTAGGGTATATTTTAAACATTGAAACCAATATAACACGAGGTATTAGCCAGGCTAGGATGACATTAGCTAAGTCGCCTTGTCTACCCCGTAGCTTCTCAGCTGCATCAGTTAAGTCCATGGAATGTCTTCCAGTAGCAACTATTTTAAGCCTCCCTTGATTCATTAGATTGGCATCATATGCATTCTTCAGCTCTAGGGCCCAGTTGCTGTACATCGAAGCCTCATCGAGGAAAACACACTTCTCGGTTTTCCCCTGCTTAGAGATCGCCTGTAAGATTTGGAAGAGCTTAACATCTCTGAAGCCGTCATAGTCGAGGGAAATATAGTAGATATTGCTAGGGTTCACGTGGCAGTCTTTTATCAGGCTCATTATCAAGTACTTTATGAGGGTTGTTTTACCAGATCTACGCGGCCCCCTAATAGTGATAATCCCATATTTCCCCTGTTTTACAATATTTTTCTTTACGTGGAAGTATAGCCTACTCGCGAACCTGAAGTTGCCGCTCTGATACTCACGTATTAATGGGTCTTTCTCATACCACTCGGGGTTGCTCCACCACGGATTAAATGGTTTAAGTAGCTCTCTGATGTCTGCTAGATATCTCTCGCTCAAGCCTCTCAACCCTCTTAATTACTCTGGCAAGGTCTATCCCGATCCGCCCAACCTCCTTCCCCAATTGCTCCGTCCTCTCCTCAAGGTATTTCACAGTCTCCTCAATACCGGGCTCCAGCTCTCCAAGAGCCTTCAAAACAAGGTTTTTCACATACGCGGGGACACTGAGCCCCTGCTCCTCGGCTAGCTTCCTAAGCTTCTCATAGTGCTCCTCATCAATATAGAACTTAACCTGCTTCATAGAACTTCTCACCTCAGTACTTTTATAGTACTAGATAGTACTTAAAACCCTATCTCTAAGTACTATCCAAGTACCATGAAAGTACTAATTCATTACAATTAATAGTACTAATTAGTACTATACTAGTACTATTTCATCCCTTATATGTCTGTAGAGAAGTAAGAAGTATAACTGAAGATTTAAGGTATGGGATGTGCCTAAAGAACATTTAAAAAATGCCTTACATTGAGGTTTATGCACTCGATATATCTGAGATATATTCAACACGAGTATCCTCATTGTTGACATGTGTCAGCACTTAGGGAATTGGTGTGTCTAGAGTTCTACTTTCCAGTTGTCCCGTTTAAGGATGGTGTTTCCTAGGTTATCTCTTACTCTTAGGCTTACCACGTGCTCGAATTTCCCATCCTTGTGTATATCGACATGGTATCTTTCCCGAGTTACTGTCTCTTCTATATATATGCCTCGACGGTCACAGTTGCCTGCCCTAAAAGACTGGGGTCGAGAATTATCCTTAGCCTACCTTGGCTTAATTTTGCACGAGGAAAAACCGGGGGATTACGTGGATAGATATTGAAAAATTCAAGCGTGACCCTGGGGTCTTCTTTTCTAGCGGGGAATGTGATTATCTTGTTGTTTACCATGAGCCGTTTTATAGGAATAGCCCTCTGTGGATTCCTGGGCACCATTGGTTTTTATATGTGTAAAACTTGCAAGCTACATGCGTCGCAGTCTTGTACCCGATGTTTTCCAGCCACATAGTAAAGACTAGCATAGTAGAGTCGAGCGATTCTACTGGAGTCTCAAGTAGAAGTATCGCTATGGGTTTTTCTCTTTGACTCAACTAACGCGAATGTTTCTTCGAGTGATAGTGGTTGCGTGGTGCTGGCTCTGCGTGTGTAGGCTGTGTTGTCGATCCCGGAGTAGTAGACTGCGTCAGAGGTCTTCTCTACGTATACTTGTATTAGCCAGCCGTCTTCGCCTAGCCCGCAGTCGCTCCTGCAGTCGAATATTTTTGACTCCTAGGTGTGGAGGCTTTACGGCGTGGGGAATGCTCTTGAGTCTTCCTAGTATAGTGTCTCTTATATGGGCTTCAATCTGTCCTGCATTGTCCCACTTTAACAAGTTTTATCGAGACACTTCACTCACTCTCCAGCCATACCCCTTGTAGACCGAGGTCTCGGAGGCCGCCCTAGTCTTCAGGGAGGTGGAGAAGGCGAGGGCGGTAAGGATGGTTGAGGCGGCTAGGCGGAGGAGGCTCACGAGCAGTAGCCAGGGCGTTGAGGAGGCCCGTAGTTTTATCCTCGCTATGATTGAGAGGAAGCTCGGCTTTGCTGGGGCCCCCGGAGCGCTCGGCATCGCGAGAGGGTTGCTACAGAACTGCTTTATTAAAACAAGGTGGTGGAGAAGGCTAAGAGGCTTGGGATTAAACTCCTCGATTTCCCGCGGAGGGAGCTCGGGGAAGAGGTTGAGAAGAGGTAGCTAGAGTTAATTGATCAGAGGCTTATTGAATTAAGCAATTTACACGACGCTATT
>WYEE01000109.1 GCA_009904025.1 Thermogladius sp.
GTACCCCACGTAGCGATAGCCGGCTATACTTGCGCGGGGAAGACAACGTTGTTTAATGCCCTCACGGGTAAAAACATGCCTGTTGGACCCGAGCCTTTTACCACCCTAAGCCCAAAGACCGCCAAGATGAATATAAACGGTGTTCACATAGTTGTGACAGACACCGTAGGTTTTATAAGAGATCTCCCGCCGGAGATAACAGAGGCCTTCTACGCTACTCTCGAGGAGATAACAGCGTCTGATCTAATAGTCCTGGTAGTAGACTCGTCTAAGCCTAAGTTCAGGGTTGTAAATGAAATAGAATCTTCTATGAGGGTTTTCAATGAGATAGGCGTTCACGGGAAGCCCTTGTTAATTGCCTTAAACAAGATAGATCTAGTGGACAGAGGCGTAGTAGATGAGTTGATGGATGATATAGCGATGCTCATAGGTGATTCCAGTAAAATAATACCTATCTCCGCCGAGAAGAGAATAAACCTGGACAAGCTTAAAAACGAGGTTTTAAGAACCATCAAAGGCTTGTGAGGAATGGTTGAAATCTACGTTTTGAGAATAGGACATAGGCCTGGTAGAGATAAGAGGGTTACAACGCATGTTGGTTTAGTTGCAAGGGCTTTCGGTGCCAATGGATTAATTCTAGGAGACATCGTAGACGAGAGTGTTGCAAGGTCTCTTAGAAAAATCTCCCAGCTATGGGGAGGGCTTTTTGACGTGGTTATGGGAGTGAACTCTGTGGAGTACGCTAAAAAGTGGAAGCATAGGGGACTGGTAGTCCACTTAACAATGTACGGCCTACACGTGGATGACGTCATAGATGAGATACGGGATAGCGGCAAGGACCTGCTTATTGTGGTTGGAGCCGAGAAAGTCCCGAGAATCTTCTACGAGCTCGCGGATTATAATGTGGCTGTAGGTCACCAGCCGCACTCAGAGGTGGCTGCGCTAGCCGTTTTCCTAGATAGGTATTATAAGGGTGTAGAGCTACATAGAGAATTTAGTGGCGCGAAGTTAACAGTGATTCCCACACCTAGAGGTAAAAAGGTGTTGAGAATTGACAACAGAAAAAACAGTGACCGGCACGCTAAAAACGGGAAAGCTTGTCGAGATAACAACGATTATTGTAGAGAAAATGATGGGTGAGGAAGGTAGGAAGATCCTTGAATTCATGCTTTCAAACAACGATTTAATTATAGAGGAGACTGCCGGCAAGGATCTAAATATAAAGTCGAATACTGTTAGGAAGATACTTCAAAAGCTCTCAGATGAGGCTGTCGTAATACCTGTTAAAGTAAAGGATAAAGACAAGGTCCTACACGGCTGGATCCTTAATAGGGATGCCTTAGCCAACTTCATCATCACAAGGCTAAGGAAATCCAGGGATAAATTGTCAGCGAGAATAAGAGAGCTCGAAGAGAACACTTTCTTCACGTGCCCTACATGTCATAGGAGGTTTAGGTACGAAGAAGCCCTAGCAAACGATTTCCACTGCCCCAACGACAACACGTTGCTTATTGAAGTGAATAGGGATTACGAGTTAAATTTCCTTAGGGAGAAACTGAAATCCCTCGACAGGCTTCTCGAGTATATTTACAGTGATGGATTTTGAAGTCTAAAATAGAGTTCGCCGACCTTTTCTCGGGTGCAGGAGGCTTCTCTATCGGTTTCGTTGAGACAGGGCTCTACAAACCTGTTTTAGCAATAGATAATTTTAAACCAGCTGCTCTAACCTATAAAGCTAACATACCGGAGCCGGTAGTGCTAGTCGAGGACATTAAGGACGTCACCTATTCTACATTGAAGAATTTGCTGGGGAGCTTAGACATACCGGTGGTTATAGGTAGCCCTCCTTGCGAGCCTTTCACAGGCGCTAACCCGAGAAGGAAGGAGAGACCTCTAGACAGGTTGTACGTTGACCCTCAGGGACAGTTAACTCTACACTTCATTAGAATAGTAGGCTTGTTGAGGCCGCAGATCTTTGTGATGGAGAATGTGCCCGCTATAATGGAAGGAGATCTAAAAGAGGCTTTGATAAGGGAGTTTAAGCGGGTTGGCTACGAGAGAGTGTACTTCAATGTTTTGAACGCCGAGGACTACTCGAGTCCTAGTAGGAGGAAGAGGGTTTTCATATCTAACATCGAGATTAAACCGAAGAGGTCGGAGAATAAGGTTAAGGTAGCCGACGTATTAAACGACCTTCCCCCGCCTGGGAGCAAGTTGCCGAATCACGACCCCCCACCGGGTTTAAGCTGGAGGAAGCTTAAGAGGGTGGCTAGGCTAGGGCATGGGAAAGCTATGATATATTTCCAGGGCGCTACAGGGGAGATACCAAACTTCATTAGACTAGACCCCAACGATACAGCCCCAACAGTCCTCGGCTCCTCCCGTTTCATACACCCCTTCGAGAACAGGTTTTTAACAGTTAGAGAGCAGGCTAGGCTTATGGGTTTCCCAGACTACTTCGTCTTCTACGGTGGGAGAGATGAGCAGTACAATATGATCGGGGAGGCGGTACCCGTACCCCTCTCGAAAGCGATAGCTCAATCCATCTACGACTCGTTGCGCGAATTATAGAGGCCGCCTGAATTAAAAAATCCCGTAATTCTAATATTTGGAACAAGTCTTCGATTACCCAAGTGAAAAAGAGGTGTGCGATGATGGTTATCTACGCTGGAATCTACAGTCCCACGAGCGTTCAAAGAGTCGTCGACTTCGTTAGAATAGTGTACGCTTTCCCTTCTCTCACACCCGTCGTTATAAAGCCTGTTGGCGCTGCTGCTCAAATAGGAGTCCCCGAAGCATTTAAGATCTCCATTAAACTCAACAAGCCATTAATAGTAATCCCCGAGCTGAATGATGCTATGGAATTGTTAAAGCTGGCTGGGGCCTACTATTACAGTGATGAAGGGGAAGAACTGGAGTTATCCCACGTATTGAAGACTCCTGGGAATCTCCTGCTAGTGCTCCCCTCGGGGGAGAGCGAGCCCAGTAAAAAAGAGTTGGCTGGGGTAAGGTTGTTTAAGTTGAAAGACATCCCGCCCCAATTGCCGCCTCTAGCGATTTTATCAATATTAATGTACAGGTTGTTCTACCAGGTGACATAGGTTATCTTGATACTTCTACTCAACTCGTCTATAGCCCTCCAGTCCTCGTAACTGAGCCTCCAGCCTACAGCCCCAGCATTCTCGCTAACCTGCTCGGGCGTCTTAGCGCCTGGGATAGGGATTATAACCGGGCTGTAGTTGACCAGCCAGTTCAGGGCTACTTGCGAGGGGGTTTTACCATACTTCCCCGCTATCTCGACAAGCCGGTTTACGAGTGGCATGACTTTACTGAAATTCTCCTCGTTGAAGACGGGATCGTTCAACCTAAGGTCCTTGAACTCCTTTATATTCTCCAAGTTGTATTTACCTGAGAGAGCACCTTTGGCTAAGGGGCTCCAGGGTATGAAGGCTAGATCATTCGCCTCAGCGTAGGGTATTAACTCCTCCTCCGACCACCTCTCAACCAGGTTAAACCTGTACTGCATGCTCACTATGTCGGTTACCGACAGGTTTGCCCTCAAGTCCTCGACCAACGCCACCGGGTAGTTGCTTACACCCAGGTACCTGACGACTCCCTGGACTACAAGCCTCTCCAACGCCTTAGCATATCTCTGGGTCGGTATATTATGGTGTGTTGGAGGGTGGTGTATCTGGAGTAAGTCTATGTATGAGACTCCAAGCCTTTTAAGAGACCTGTCCACAGCCTTGAAGACGTCATCTGGTTGAAGGAACTCGCCCGGTATCTTCGTCGCTATCACAACTTCTTCTCTTTTAACACCCAGCTCTTTAAGGGCCTTCCCCAGAAACGTCTCGCTCATACCTCTGCCGTAAACCATAGCGGTGTCGAAGAAGTTTATACCTACTTCAACAGCCTTAGCGACAACAGCCTTAGCCTTCTCGTAGTCTGTTAGACCCCATGTCTCGCTGAACTGCCATGTACCCAACCCTATTCTAGAGACCTTGAGATCGCTCCAACCAAGCTCCACGTACTCCACGAGCCCACCACCTATGCTAGATAGAGGTGAATCAAACTTTAAACAGCTTTTCCCGGATACAGTGAAATAGGTCTTCGGGTGATTACGATGGGGTTCAAACTGAAAGCCGCACCTATGCAGGTAACCGGTAAGGAGGAAGTCTACGATGTGATCGTAGTGGGTGGGGGGCCAGCTGGTTTGACAGCAGCACTATATAGTGCTAGGTACGAGTTGAGGCCTATTATAATAGCGAAGCTTGTAGGGGGTTATATGACTGAAGCACCTGTGGTAGACGACTACCCTGGCCTACCGGATATCCCGGGTGAAGAGCTTGTAAACAAGTTTGTGAGCCATGTGAGGAAGTACAACGTGCCTATCATCCAAGACGAGGTCGTCAACGTCTACAGGAAGAACGGGTTGTGGTGTGCTGAGACGGCTTCGGAGAAGACTATTTGCGGGTACGCTGTGATACTGGCCGTGGGCAGCGAGAAGAGGAAGCTAGATGTGAAAGGTGAGGATGAGTTCGCCGGGAGAGGCGTTTCGTATTGCGCTACATGCGACGGCCCATTATTTAAAGACAAGGTAGTGGCCGTTGTGGGGGGAGGCAATTCCGCTTTAACCTCAGCACTCTACCTGGCATCACTGGCCTCAAAAGTGTATTTAATTCACAGAAGGGATACGTTCAAGGCGTTTAAAGTATATGTTGAAAAGGCGGCGAGCAACCCGAAAATAGAGATATTGAAGAACACTATCGTTAAAGAAATAGTAGGGGATACACGTGTACGGGGGATAAAAGTGTATGACAGGAATAGAGGAGAGGAGAAGACTCTTATAGTAGACGGAGTGTTCGTTGAAATAGGCTTGAAACCACCTAGAGAGTTCTTTGAGAAAATAGGGTTGGAGGTCGACGAGTCGGGGCATGTAGTGGTTAAAGTGGATAGGTCTACAAACCTCGAGGGTGTTTTCGTGGCGGGCGACGCGGCAGGAGGCCCCTACAAGTACAGGTTTGAGCAAATTATAACGGCTGCGGCTGATGGAGCCATAGCGGCGGACGCAGCGTTCAAATACATTTTATCTACCAAGAAGACTTGAGCTCTGAGCAGGTTTAAAGCTATTAAACCCCTGGAATAAATTAACTGGGATCAAGGGCCCGTAGCTCAGCCCGGTAGAGCGCCCGGCTCATAACCGGGTGGACGGGGGTTCGAATCCCCCCGGGCCCATACATCGGGTAGAAAACTTTTATGTCCCGTAAGACCAGGATTTCAAATACTCTGCTTGCTCAGGCGTAAGCTCGTCTATCCTCACGCCCATTGTATCTAATTTGAGCCTGGCAACCATTTCATCGAGCTCTCTAGGAGGGTTGTATACTCTCCTATCAAGCCTACCTTTATTCTCCAGAAGGTATCTTACAGCGAGATACTGGTTTGCGAAGCTCATATCCATCACCTCGCTTGGATGACCCTCAGCCGCTACAAGGTTAACCAGCCTGCCCTCAGCCAGCAGGTAGAGTCTACGTCCGTCTTTCAGAGTGTACTCGGTTACATTCTCCCTGATGAACCTTTTCCCAATAGAAATACCCTCTAAATCAGGTATCCAAACCTCCACGTTGAAATGCCCGGCGTTGGCTAGTATAGCCCCGTCCTTCATCTTCTCGAAATGCTCTCTCCTCAAAACAGCCTTGTTGCCTGTTGCCGTGATGAATATGTCGCCTATGCTTGCTGCCTCGCTCATAGGCATCACCTCGAAGCCGTCGAAAACTGCTTCCAGAGCTCTAATCGGGTCTACCTCCGCAACTATAACCCTTCTCGCCCCTAGGCCTCTGGCCCTCAACGCAATGCCCTTGCCAACCCACCCGTAGCCCGCTACAACAACGTTTTTACCCGCAACCAGTATGTTCGTCGCCCTCATAATGCCGTCGAAAGTACTCTGCCCGGTGCCAAACCTGTTGTCAAACAAGAACTTGGTGTAAGCGTTGTTCACTGCGATGACAGGGTATTGTAGGAGGCCCTCTCTCTCAAGTGCTCTCAAGCGGATGACACCAGTTGTAGTCTCCTCGGTGCCTCCCACAATTTTCTCCGCGATATTCTTGAAACCGCTGTGGAGCGTCGCGTGGAGATCCCCGCCGTCATCTAAGACTACGTCTGGTCCGCTTTCGACTACTTGTCTAATACACCAGTAGTAGTCCTCGCTCGTCTGACCCCTCCACGCGTAGACTCTAATGCCATACTCGACTAGGGCTGCCGCTACATCGTCCTGTGTGGATAGAGGGTTGCTGGCCGCTAAAACCACCTCCTCGGCGCCGGAGTCCTTTAAAGCTATCATTAAAACACCTGTCTCCTTGGTCACGTGTAGCACAGCACCCACTCTAACACCGGCGAGCGGTTTTCTCCTACTCCCCTCCTCCCTAAGCTTCATTAGGACAGGCATGTGTTTCATAGCCCAGTCTAATTTCAATCTTCCGGGTTCAGCTAGGTTGATATCTCTCACTTTACTACTCAAACAAGCCACCTTCCTAAACTAATAATCTCGAGAATATTAAGTAGTAGCTTAAGCTTGCAGCTATAAGTTTAAAGCAGGTGGCTTTTACTCAATTTAAATTTTAAAACACCCTATCGTATACCCATGTTAGGAGGATTATCTAATAGAGGTGCTGGAAGTGGGCAAGGTTAGGATAAGGCTGGTGAAAAGGGTTGCAAGGCAGCTACTCGACTCAAACCCCCAGCTGTTCACGAGGGACTTCGAAGCTAACAAGCGGGTGGTCTCTAAGCTTGTTTCCACGAGGTCTAAGAAGCTTAGGAACCAGATAGCAGGGTACATAACACATTTGGTTGCCGTTAGATCCAGGGAGAGGAAAGTTGAAACCGTTGAAGAAGCATCTTCTTAAGCCTAATTAGGGGGAACCTCATCCTCAAGGCTTCAATAACTACAGCTCTTCACCTCTCACAGGAACAGCATTGAAGCGGCGGTAACGCCAAACCTTATAAACCTCTATGAAACTTGAAACAGTTGCGGCAGGCAATTTGCATGGGCTTGAAGATCTACTCGCTAACCCGCGGGTCTCTGGTGGTTGAATACCTGGGTAGGGTGTTTAATGCGAGGTTCTTCCTATGCTCTAAGACAAGCCGTGACCTCGACAGCGAGTTGCAAGCACTAGGGTTGACGCCTGAGCTTCCAGTGGCGTTGATCCCTGTTAAGCTCATCGAGAACAATCTACAGCTTATTCAAGGAGTAGTCCACTACTTTGTTAACAAAGAATTGCTAACCCGTATAAGACATGAAGGGCTACTCCTAGCTATGTTGATCACGGGTTTCAAGCAACTAAAAGACCTGTTAAACTCCCTTAGAGAGGCATACAATGAGACAGACAAATACCTACTAGTATCGGCCACAGAAGTCTATAATAAACCGGTTAATTGCATTGACTATCCACTAGGTGATACAGACTTCTCGAGGAGTATTACAGGCAATGTAAAAAACGTCGCTGTTATACTAGACCTCCTATAGCTTCTACCACTCCTCCTCCCACTCCTCCTCTTCCCACTCTTCCTCCGGCTCTTCCTCCTCCCACTCTTCCTCCCATTCCTCTTCTAGCCACAACATGTCTTCCACCTTTCGTCTTAGAAGTATTTGGCAATCAAGAATATTTAAGTAAAGCGGTCAGATGTTATTATGTTTCACGAGACATTCATCCGGTCTATGCATTTAATAAGGTTAGTTGTGTAAAGTATTGAGCCGTAGGGTGTGACGTTTGGTTAAGTTCTGCCCAAGATGCGGGGCTGCGATGTTTCCCTTGAAGAAGAAGGAGGGCGGAGAAGAGTACTATGTTTTAAAATGCCCTAGATGCGGTTACGAGGAGAAGGCTTCCAAGAAGGATTTAGAGGCATACGGGTTGAAGTATGTAGTTGACTCTAGTAAGAGGACTATAACAGCTAAGGCGACAGAGGCCAGGGAGTCATCTCTCTCCCCAGACGAGAGGGAGATGCTCCAGGAGTACTACGAGGTTTTATTGGAGAGCATGAAAGAGGAGGAAAGCGAGGAGGAAGAATCAGACTAAACTTCTTCTTCACCGCTCCGAGCCGTCACCATTCATCATATTAAACCTGTTGATGTATAACTAAGTTGACCTATGGTAAACAACGGTTATAAAACAGTATCGGTGAGGGTCGTTGACTAGAGTAGCTGTGGTTGATAGGGCTTTCTGTAAACCAGACAAATGTTCACTAGAGTGTATAAGGTTCTGCCCTGTCAACAGGGGTAGGAAGGTTAAGGCTATTGAGCTAAGCGGGGACGGAAAACACGCTGTCATAAACGAGAACACGTGTATCGGCTGCGGTATATGCGTCAGGAAATGCCCGTTTAACGCGATCTCAATAGTCAACCTGCCTGACGAGCTGGAGAAATTCACTATCCACCGCTACGGCGAGAACATGTTTAAACTCTACGGCCTCCCACCGCTCACACTTGGAGGAATCCTGGGTGTTGTAGGTAGGAATGGGAGCGGTAAGACAACTACCGTTAAGATTCTCTCGGGGCAACTCAAGCCTAATCTGGGAAACTACGCGAACCCGCCGGACTGGGATAGAATACTTAGGGCGTTTAGGGGTACAGAGGTGAACGCCTACCTCCAGAAACTCGCTAACGGGAGCTTGAAGGCCGCTGTTAAACCACAATACATCGAGGCTGCGCGGAGGGTTTTAAAAGGGGGTGTCAGGGAGCTACTCGAGAAGGCTGATGAGAGAGGTTTGTTTAGGGAGGTTGCGGACAAGATTGGTATAACTGGCCTTATGGGCAGAGAGGTTAAGGAGCTGAGCGGTGGGGAGTTGCAGAAACTGCTTGTCTCAGCTGTATTAATGAAAAACGCTGACGCGTATTTCTTCGACGAGCCCTTCTCATATCTTGATGTGAGGGAGAGAGTTAGAGTGGCATCAGCTATGAGAGAGTTCTTGAACCCCTCTAAAGTCTACGTTATGATAGTTGAACACGACCTCATGATACTGGACTACGTGAGCGACTACATAGCCGTGTTATACGGTGAGCCAGGGGTTTACGGCATTGCAAGCAAGCCGTATGGTGTTAGGAGCGGTGTGAACTTCTACCTGGAGGGCTACCTGCCAGCGGAGAACATTAGGATCCGTAAAGAGCCTATTAAATTCAGGATTAGTGTAGCCGACAAGAGTAGACACCCTGAGGAATACCCTATTCTCAAGTGGGGTAGCCTATGGAAGACTTACCCAAGCAGCGGCTTTAAGCTCGCCGTCGAAGAAGGAGAGGTGCATCCCGGCGAGGTGCTCGGTATTCTAGGGCCGAACGGAATAGGGAAGTCAACATTCATAAGCATGCTCGCAAACGTGGTTAAACCAGATAAAGGGGAAGTGCTTGTGGGCACAGATAAAATCAGCTATAAACCACAGGAGGTCTCGCCTTCGATTTTCGGGTCCGAGACTGTTAAAGATAATTTAGCAAGTGCTTCCAAAGATGCTGTCGACCCTACTACCTGGCTCTACGATGAGTTAACTAGGAAACTAGGCTTGAACAAGCTACTTGATAGAAGCGTGAGAGAGCTTAGCGGCGGCGAGCTACAGAAGCTTGCGGTCGCAGTCACGTTGGCTAGAGACGCAGACGTGTACCTCTTAGATGAGCCTTCAGCGTACCTGGATGTCGAGGAGAGGATCAGCGTCGCGAGGCTGATAAGGAGGATAGTAGAGGAGAAGAGGAAAGCCGCTATCGTTGTCGAGCACGACCTTCTACTACAGAACTATGTTAGCGATAAAATAATGGTTTTCACAGGCAGGCCTGGAGTAGAGGGTGTCGCTTTAAAGCCTACGGATATTCGAACAGGCTTCAACAATTTGCTAAAACAACTTGACATAACTGTTAGAAGAGACCACGAATCGGGTAGGCCGAGGATAAATAAGCCGGGCTCATACCTTGACAGGGAGCAAAAGAGCAGGGGGGAATACTACCTCCCGGATTAATTTAAATATCTGTTTAAATTGTCTTATTGATGGGTTTTAAGATAGTTTTATTAACTCTCTGACACACCTAATTAAATAAGGTGGATCTCATGGCTGAGAAAATAACGTTGTCTATTATCAAAGCAGATGTTGGAAGCATATCAGGACACTACATGCCTCACCCAGACCAGCTGGCAGCTGCTACTAAAGTCCTGTCGGAGGCTAAGCAGAAGGGTTTGATCATAGACTTCTACGTCACACATGTCGGAGACGATATCCAGCTGATAATGACACACACCAAAGGAGTCGACCACCCGGATATACACGGGTTGGCCTGGGATGCCTTCCAGGCCGCTACTAAAGTAGCCAAAGAGCTCAAGCTATATGCTGCCGGGCAAGACTTGTTGAGCGATGCCTTCAGCGGTAATGTAAGGGGGCTGGGCCCCGGGGTGGCCGAGCTCGAGATGGAGGAGAGAAAAGCTGAGCCTGTGATAACCTTCCACGCCGATAAAACCGAGCCAGGAGCCTTCAACCTCCCCATGTACAAGATCTTCGCAGACCCCTTTAACACAGCCGGGTTGGTCATAGACCCCAGGATGCACGCAGGCTTCGTGTTCGAAGTATTCGATGTATTCGAGGGTAAGAGCGTGTTGCTTAAGACCCCTGAAGAATCCTACGACCTCCTAGCGTTAATTGGAACACCGGGCAGATACATTGTTAGAAGAGTCTACAGGAAGGAAGACAACCTGCTCGCGGCTGTCGTAAGCGTTGAGAGATTAAACCTTGTAGCAGGCCAGTACGTTGGCAAAGACGACCCAGTCGCCATTGTAAGAGCTCAATCAGGGTTGCCAGCTGTAGGTGAGATACTTGAAGCCTTCTCCTTCCCACATCTAGTCGCCGGCTGGATGAGGGGGAGCCACCATGGACCTCTAATACCTGTCCCAATGAGGTACGCTAAGGTGACTAGGTTCGACGGCCCGCCTAGGCTGATAGCCTTGGGTTGGAATATCAGCAAGGGCAGGCTCATAGGGCCAGCCGACTTATTCGACGATGTAGCATATGATGAGACGAGGAGGCTTGCGTTGCAGATAGCGGAGTACATGAGGAGGCATGGGCCCTTCATGCCTCACAGGCTAGGCCCCGAGGAGATGGAGTACACCACGCTACCTGAGGTTCTCGAGAAGCTTAAGGACAGGTTTGTTAAGACCGAGGAAGTGAAAGTTGTTAAAAGGCATAGTGAGATGCTGAGTGGAGGACACGACTAATTTTTTACATAACCCCAGCTCAAAACCCTATAGGTGAGTGGTTTGAAGCCTGTTATCGTAGTCAATTATAAGGCATACTACCCGCAGAGCTTCGGCGAGAACGCTGTCAGAATAGCCAGGGATGCTACAAGGGTTTACAGCGAGCTGAAGGGGGAGGTCGAGCTAGTTCTAGCACCCCCATACACTGAGATAAGGAGGATTGTGGAAGAAGTCAGGGGGACCGGGGTCAAGGTGTTCGCCCAGCATGCCGACCCAGTGGAGCCTGGGGCTGTAACAGGTTTTACACCCCTCGAAGGCCTCGTAGACGCTGGTGTCAAAGGGGTTATCCTAAACCACAGCGAGCACAGGTTGAAGCTAGCCGACTTAAACATGTTGATAAAGAAGGCTGATAAACTAGGCTTGGAGACCCTTGTGTGCGCTGACGAACCCGAGACAGGTGTCTCAGCGGCTGTTCTCAAGCCAACATACGTGGCGGTTGAGCCGCCGGAGCTGATAGGGACTGGTATAAGCGTCAGCAAAGCTAAACCGGAGGTTATAGTGAGGAGCGTTGAGTTGATTCGTAGGGTCAACGACAAGGTGGTCATTTTAACGGGGGCTGGTATAACAGATGGGCTCGACGTGTACGCTGCTATCAAATATGGGACAAGTGGTGTCCTCGTAGCCTCAGCTATTGTTAAGGCGAGGGACCCCTACTCTGTTATAAAGGATATGGCTGTGAACGCGTTGAAGGCTGCTACCGGGCAGTGATGTTAAACCTATAAAATCCATATATTTTTATTATTCCATTGGAGGCCGCCGTAGCTCAGCCGGGTGGAGCGCCGGCCTCGTATGGCTGTTTTAAAAGCCGAGGTCGAGAAAGCCGGTGGACGCGGGTTCAAATCCCGCCGGCGGCTTAAGCCAGTGTCCTCTTAATAATTATCTCATGCATTTCGACCGAGGGTTTGGCAAAAGATTCCACAACGATATCACCTATCGCCAGCTCGTTTTTCTCACGCGCTAGCTTTTCAAGCTCTACTATCCCCTGGTCGTAGCTAACGTCGCCTTGAACTCTCTTACTCATATCGTAGACTCTGAGGCCGTAGTATAAGACAAGCTTCTCAGCGAGCTCCCTGCTAGGGGTCCCGATAACCACATCTACCCTGGGCCTGAGTCTGGCTATTAGAGGTGGCACTGAGCCTGTCTTAGAGAAGACTATAATCTTACCCTCCACGCTCTCGGCAAGCGAGAGGAGGCCGTACACGTATTTGTCCTTCAGGGAGTTCCCCTCCAGTGACCCCCTAACCACCTTCGTATGCTCTGGTTTGATGTCGGCCTCGGCGGACTCGATTATTCTCTTAAGCCATCTAACCGCCTCGAGAGGGTACTTGCCAACCGCTGTTTCATCCGCTAACATTATGGCGTCAACCATGTCGTGGACAGCGTTGTAGACGTCGACTACCTCACTCCTATTCGGCCTGGGTTGATTAACCATCGACTCCAACAGTTGTGTCGCCACTATAACTGGTTTCCCATACGAGATGGAGGTTATAGTAATATCCTTCTGTATACGTGGGAGCTTGTCTAGGTCGAAGTGCAGGCCTAAATCACCCCTCGCCGTGAGAATCATGTCGCTCGCTTTAACTATCTCCTTTAAATTCCTGTAGGCTGTAGGCGTCTCGATCTTAGCTATCACTCCAGTAGACCCTTTCACCTCGCTTATCAGGTTCCTGACAATGCTTATATCCCGCCCCGACCTCACGTAGCTTACGCCTATAAACGTGAATCCCCTGGCTACAGCGTATTCTATAGATGAGACGTCCTCGTTATCCAGGAGAGGTATATTCGGCTCCTTACCCTTCACAACAATTTTTTTATTAGACCTGACAACACCGTCGTAAAGAGCCCTAGCCAGAAAGTAGTCTTCCCCGGTTTCAACGACTCGTAGAACGCACTCGCCGTCGCCAACTAGAATTATATCCCCTGCCTCAACCACCTCGAAGACCCCCCTTGTTTTCACGGGTATCTCGCCTCCATCCGATTTTTCCCCTAATACAAATCTTAATACCTTGTCTTGCTCAATTTTAACCGGTTCTTCGCTGAGAAGGCCTATTCTTATTTGCGGCCCCTTTAAATCGCCTATGAGTGCAACTGGCTGCTCCAGCTCGCTTGAAGTCTCTTTGACAAGCTTAACAAACTCATCCCATTCAGCTTTGTCCCCGTGACTGAAGTTTATTCTGAAACCTGAAACCCCTTCTCTAATAAGCTTCTTGATCAAGTCTACTGATCTCAGCGAAGGCCCTAGGGTAGCTATAATCTTCGTTTTCAATACCTCCCCCTCGGAAACGTTAATTAGATTATAGCGTCTAATGTATTATTAATGCTATGGATCGTGATTTGCAAACGTGGTAATATGAGGTCGACCCTAGGAATTGCCATGCTTATGGTGGTGCTCCTGGCCCTTGATTTCAGCCCGATACCTGAATCCCAGGAAGTTTGTTTCGAAGGAATATACATGACCACGAGTAGTATGATCGGTTATTTCAACTACACGGATCTCTACTTGTGGAGCCCCTACGTGTCTATTGAAGGAGTTCTACTCAATTACAATAGTTTCGGCGGGGTTTTAAATATCTCTCTCGTATACAACAACATTGTGGTAGCCCAAGATCAAAAAGTCGTTATGCCGAACAGTTCTACACCATTCTACCTCTCCGCGAACCTATCTAATTTCGGAGTATACTCGGCGAGCACGTATTCTATAATCGTCTCTCTGAGGGGGTTGGGCGATAACAGGCTTCTATACGCGTGCACTCTAGTTAAGGGGGCTGTCTACGTGAGCGGTTACAACTGGCCTGTCAGCGTGTGGAGCAATAGCACTACTCAAGGCGTTACTGTTTCAGTCATGCCGAGTATAATAACCAATAACATAGCGTCGCCGCCCCAGATCTACGTCTACGCTACCGGGCTGGCTCCACTTAAGATATATGAGATAGAAGCCGTTTACCCGAATATCCCTAACAACCCAATCCACCTCAGCACAATAGGCTCGGGGGCCTACGGCGACCTTTACACGACGATAACCCTACCCGTTGTCACAAATACCTCGAGTATCTCTATCATAGTATACGACCCCGCGACTAATACCAGTTACAGCAGCACTATATGGCAGCTGACGCTCCCCAGCCCACCGAGAACATGCATCCAAGGCATTGATATAGGTTTGCCCTCGGGGACACTTATAACACCTGTTAAACCGACGACCACGACCGCTACGAATACCACGACGGCCACCACTATTACAAAAACGGTTACCTCGACTACAACTCTAACCTCCACATGGACTACAACCCAGACCCTCTACATTAACAGCACTACCACGAACACTGTCACAGTAACCACTACTGTAATCCAAAACAGTACCATGACGCAAACGTTAATCGTGGGACATAATTCAACCCAGACTACAACCCAGACAATAGTCTCCACGAGCACTGTTGAAAACCCTATCCTATCACAGGCGAGTAGGGCGGCTTCAATGCTCGTGAGCACGGGCTATGTGGTCGTTATAGGCTTCCTAGCGTTGACCACCGCTGTAGCAGCCTCAATCAGTATTCTAGCCCATAGACCTTTATTCAAGACTATTAAGCGTGTTGAAGAAGAGGTTGGTAGGAGAATCCCGAGGAAACGTAAGTGAAGCGGCCCGACCCCAGCTCAAGGCGGCTGCGAGGCCTCTCGGACCTCACCGCCACCTTGACGCGGTTGGCTTAACTTCCGGGTTCGATATGAGACCGGGTGTTGCCCAACCGCTATGGCCGGGTCGGGCCGAATATTCCTGATAGGTTAGCTGGCTTTTAAAATCTTACTCTTATCAACCGAGTATATTCCTTTGATCTTCAGGTCTCCACCGCACCTAGGGCACTTCCCTTTGACAAGGCCGATGAAGTCGCCTGGCTCGTGGTCTCTCTCCACCTGGAAGCCGCATGATGAGCAGACCAATAGTTCGCGGGTTGCATACTCTATTCTAGCCGGCTTCCTCTTGGTCTCCATATACATGTATACTATTAGGATTATCACCAAGATGATCGTAAACACAGTGTAAGGGTCGAGGTAGCTCATCACAACGGCACCCCAACAGTGTTGCCGATACCGGCTACTATGACTGTGGAGTTTGGTTTTGTCTCCTCCCTTATAAGCCTTAGGACATGCTCCATAGCTTTAAGGGATGATTCAAATATCTCCTTCCTCATAACTGTGAGAGCCTCCCTGTAATCCATTTTCACGACTATCGCTCTCAGAGGGATGTTGTACTTTGACGCAGCCCTCTCAATAGCTATCTTCTCGGGGCCGGGGTCGCCTATAGCGGCGCCTACACCCTCTGCTATTGAGCCAGTGTCCTCGCCCTCCAGCTTCAAAGCCGCATCCACAGTTATAACCAGGTCTACGCTACCCTTCAACTCCTCGACAAGGCTGTTTATCACAGCCCCAGGATGACCCACGTTGCTACCGGGCCCCTCAGCCTTGACAAATAGAACCCTCCTGTCCTCAAGCCAGGCTTCAACTATGCTTGTATCATCGACAACCCTCTTCGATAAGACCTTGGACTTCTCAACCAGGTTGTAAACGACGAGGGGGCCTAGAGAATCCCCGACAGGCTTACCTGTCGTAAAGGGGTCTAGTGCCATATGGTATGTTTCAACGTATTTCATAATAGTCGGCATCACAAGCTCGAGTTGCATTAGTAGAACCCAATTGTTCTCCCTCTCACCTGTAAGAAGGTAGTGTCTGATAACCTTGTATATCAGGTTCAAACCAGAGAGGATCTCTATACTGGTTTCAACCAGGCTTCTCTCGAATTTACCTACGTTCGGAAGAGAGTTTTCGACGAATCTCCTCAAGGTTCCCTCGCTCGTCCTAAGCATGTGGTCCAGTCTTTTGATGATGTCGGTGGGCTCAATGCCAACCGGCTCAATGGTGAAGAAGTCTAGAACCCTGTCGACTAGGACAGCTGGTGTCTGGTAGCCCAAGTTCGATATTATCTTCTCAACCCTCATTCTGTCCTCATCGATTATCCTTTTAATAATGTTCAGCTTATTCCTGATGTCCATAGCCCATATTCTCATCTGGATCTTCTGGTTTAACCCTGTGATCAATAGTATGAATATTGCCAGCCAGATGATCTGCGTAATAAGGGATATTGTATCACTGTTCATCCTACACCAACTAACTTAAAGCACTATTCGTTAAATAATTTTTAAAGTAAAATAAACCTGGCTACACCGAGATTACGACTCGAAAGCCCCGCCCCTTAAGGGGCGGGGAGGAGGTTAGATTGTTGTTACAACTACCTCTCTGTCCAATACTAGGAATGTGTGCTCGAATTGCGCTACAGGCCTACCACTCCTCTCGATTAGAACAGGGTATTTGACTAGTACCCCTCTTCTACCCAGGTCGTCTAATACTGACGTGACATCGCCTCGCACACCCTGGTACCATCTAAGCGCGAAGGGGAGCGTCCTCCTCTCAGAGTAGACGAGGTTGTAGAATTCTTCTTCAACACTAGATAACTTGGCCCTGCCTAAGGGTCTGAGAGCGTATATTGTAACATGGTCACCCTCCCTGACGAGGCCGGTTCCGTCTGTGGCAAACGGCTCCACAGCGTATACTCCCTGTTTAATCCTCCAGATAGCGGTTATATCATCGTAATTGGGGATACTCCTCCCACTATGAATCATAAACCTGTCTATACTGTGCCCACTCAGGTTGGTGATGGGTTTAAAGCCCGATGACTTGATGACCCTCTCGACCACTCTACCTATCTCCCTCGCCCTGATACCAGGTTTGAATACCTCAACGACTTCTTCGAGGGCTCTACGGGCAGCCTCCACCAACCCTTCTAGGGCAGGGTTCAAGCTGATGGTTGTGGCTGTATCAGCTATGTAACCGTCGACGTGGACGCCGAGATCCACCTTGACTACAGAACCCTCAGGGATGACGCTAGGGTCGCCTGGTGTAGGCGTGTAATGGGCTGCCACCTCGTTCACACCGATGTTCACCGGGAATGCTGGTTGAGCCCCCTGCTCGAGGATCTCCTTCTCCAGCTCACTGGCTATATCCAGTAGCCTAACACCGGGTTTCACTATTTTCTCAGCCTTATCCCTAACCCTCTTGGCGATCTCCCCGGCTTTAATATATTTCCTAACCTCTTCCTCCTCCAAGATAAAAACACCTTTAAGGTTTATGCTTTGCACGTAGATATTAAATCTTAGAGGTGTTTCTGTGGCCCGGGTTAAATACCTCGGACACAGCGCGTTCGAGATAACCCTTAGAGGCTTCGACGGGAGAGATAAAACAATTCTAGTAGACCCGTGGATCGACAACCCGCTCAGCCCGGTTAAACTAAGCTACTTCCAGGGGAGGAGAGTAGACTACATCCTCGTTACACACGACCACGCCGACCATCTAGGCAACGCTTTTGACATAGCTAAGCTGACGAACGCCACTATAATAGGCGTGTTTGAGCTGGCTGAGGAGGCTGGTAGGATGGGTTTGAAGTCGATAGGAGGCAATATCGGCGGGGGTCTCAATGTAGGAGACCTAGAGATTGTCATGACGCCAGCTACACACAGCTCATTTAAGGGTGCACCCCTCGGATTCGTTGTAAGGGGCTTAGATGCCTCGTTCTACCACGCGGGCGACACCGGTTTATTCAGTGAGATGAGTCTTATCGGAGAGCTATACAGTCCTGAGATAGCTATGCTACCGATAGGAGGGCATTTCACGATGGGCGTCAAAGAGGCTGTCAAAGCCGTCGAGCTGATCAGGCCCAGGGTTGTTATACCAATGCATTACAACACGTTCCCGCAGATTAAAGCCGACCCACTAAAGTTCAAGGAGCTAGTGGAGTCTCTGACCTCAAGCAGGGTAGTAGTATTGAAACCAGGCGAGGATCTCCAATACCCTTAACCAGGCCATAGCCTAACCGT
Organism: Thermogladius sp.; assembly: GCA_009904025.1. Taxonomy (GTDB): domain Archaea; phylum Thermoproteota; class Thermoprotei_A; order Sulfolobales; family Desulfurococcaceae; genus Thermogladius. The sequence continues at coordinate 18,197 of WYEE01000109.1, forward strand.
GTTTACGCTAGCCCGCAACCCTCTTTTACTCCAATCCCAGTAGCAGAAGACGAAATGCTCTATACTCGGGAGACGTCACTATGTTGAATGCCTCTCTGCGGAGGTTAGCACTGGGCCCTAACCCCAGTCTATACATGGATAAAAGGGAGTTCGATTAATATCAATAATGGCCCCGCCATAAGAGCCCGTGTAACGGTAAACCCGTAGAGGTCGCGTGAACACGGGTGTCAGGGGCGGGGTACAACCCTCCCGCAGGGTTGTGGGAGTGTTTTGCGGGATTTTCCTCTTAGGTAGCCTTTTGACCAGGCCTACAATCTATCCGCTTGAACAGTGTTTCCTATTGCTAGCATGAGTTTAATCGTGTTTATTTAAATCGCAACACCATAGTGTGATTTAAATTAAGCTGTTGAGGGAGTGACGTGTTTGCCTGGGGGCAAGCTTGATCTAGCTTTGAGGAACACAGTTGAGGTTATCCTACCTGAGGAGCTGGAGGCTAGGCTCTCTAGTGGTGGAAGGGTTACAGGGTACCTCGGCTTCGAGCCGAGCGGACTAGTGCATATCGGCTGGCTTGTCTGGATGTTTAAAGTGAGAGATTTGACTAGTGTAGGAGTCGACTTCACGATACTCGAGGCGACATGGCATGCCTTCATAAACGACAAGCTTGGAGGAGACCTTGAGCTAATAAGGAAGGCTGCGAAGCTTGTTAGACATGTTTTAAGGGCTGTGGGTGTAGAGAGCAACATAAGGTTTGTGGATGCGGAGGAGCTTGTGTCGGATGAAAAGTACTGGAGTCTACTCCTGAAGTCGGCTAAGTCGACGAGCCTCGCGAGGGTTAAGAGGGCTTTAACGATAATGGGGAGGAGGGCTGAGGAGGCTGAGTTAGACACCTCTAAGCTTATATACCCTTTGATGCAGGTCACAGACATATTCTACCTAGGCGTCGACATAGCTCTAGGAGGCTTAGACCAGAGGAAAGCTCACATGCTGGCCAGGGATATAGCTGAGAGATTAGGGTTCAAGAAGCCGATAGCAATGCACACACCAATAATCACAGCACTCAGCGGGCCTGGTCGCGGTGTGGGAGGCGGTGAAGTGGATGAAGCACTAGCCGAGTCTAAGATGAGTAAGAGTAAGCCTGAGACAGCTATATTCGTCCACGACACACCTGAGGAGGTGGAGGCCAAGATCATGAAAGCCTACTGCCCTCCAAGAGTCGTTGAGTTCAACCCGGTTATAGATATAAACAAATACCTGTTGTTCCAGCAAGAAGGCTTTACATTGGTCGTCGAGAGGCCTGAAAAGTATGGTGGGACAGTTGTCTACGAGAACTATAAAGAACTGGAGAAGGCCTATGTTGAGGGTAGACTACACCCTCTAGACTTGAAGAAAGCGACAGCAGAGTCTTTGAATAAACTGCTAGATGACGTTAGGAGAAAACTGTTCAGTAGCGGGGAGGCTGTTAGAATAATCGAAGAGTTGAAGGAGGCAAGGATCACAAGGTGAGATTTAAAATCCACATAGAAATCGATTTTAATAATAGCGGGCCGGTAGCTCAGCCTGGAAGAGCGCCGCCCTTGCAAGGGCCCGGTTCAACCGAGGTCGCGGGAAAGGCGGAGGTCCCGGGTTCAAGTCCCGGCCGGTCCAATGCGCCCATCCTTTAGAACAGTCCTTAGGGTGACAGCAGGTTTGGGATCCTAGATGCGGGTTCTATTGATGCTAATTATGCTAGGGTAAAAACATGTGATGTGAAGAATCCACCTAGCTACTCTTAGCCTTGATTCTCTCCTCTACGACAATCATAGTTATCGTGGTTCTAATATCAGGGAGCTTCCTCACTTTGTTTGTGACTATCTCTCTAATCTTCTCCAGCGAGTCAGACTCTATTTTAACCACAACATCGTACGTACCGTAAACAATGTAGGCTTCGGAAATCTCTGGGATCTTATACAACTCCTCCAGTACACGCGACTCCGCTCCAATCTCGGTCTGGATTAATACTATGGCTGTGGCTTTCGGCATTTCACATCCCAATATTATAAAAGGCAGTGGATAAAATAAATATTTGACGCTGAAAACCTTGCCTAGGATACTGATCATCTATAAGAGAGAGGACGACCCGGGGAAGAACACGTCTCTCAAAATGGTTAGAATGGGGCTCGCCGAGATTGTGAAGCCCAGCCTAGTTAGAAGAGGCGTCGTGTTAAACCCTTTCTCAAACGATTACCTGGGCCCCTGGCTTAGGGGTGAAGTCGTGTTAAACGGCATTGTTGTCGTTGACGCTAGTTGGAGAAGACTCCAACCAGGAGTCTTCCACGGTATTAGGGGTAGACACGTCAAACTACCGCCTCTCATAGCAGCGAACCCGGTGAATTACGGTAAGCCTTGTATTCTTTCGAGTATAGAGGCAGTGGCAGCATCCTTATTCATAACTGGTTTCAAAGACTACTATCAGAAACTACAGGGCTTGTTCAAGTGGATGAAGACGTTCAACGACCTTAACAACGATTTGCTAGAAGAGTACTCTAAAGCGTCTACATTAGAAGAACTAGAGAACGCGATAAGAGAGTTCTGGGAGAACCCTCCATGCTAGTGGGCCGGGGAATAACCCGTCTTCTGTAACACGCCCGCATTTGACTAAGCGGCCTTAACCGGTCCGGCGACCAATCACCCCGGTGCCAGGCCTTACACCCCACGGGGCGGCCGTTTCAACGCATCCACCACCATTCTCGGTTGGTTACCAGGCCCTCGTCGCCGAGGGCCTCGCGCAACCTCATCGACATACAGTGGTGGCCGTGTCGTTTCTGTGCCGTTGCCACGGGGACTGCCCGTGCTCCTTGCGGAGCCGTGGGGTCGCCTGGTGGACGGTGTTTCCTCACCCCTGGACGGGGCGTAGCGGGCTCCCCGGCCCAGGTGAAATATTTCGTTTTAAGTCCTCTTAAGCATGAGTATTAGAATTTCTTCCTCAAGCTTATGGATATGTAAGAGAGGATCCTGCCTCTAACCCTTTCACTACCTATTTCAACTTTCACGAGCTCTAAGCCATCCCCCAGCCTCTGGGCCAGCTCGTTGTACACGTCTACAGCCCTAGATATGTAGGGTCCCCTACCCTTAATCACTATGAGACCCGGCCGCTCCTGGAAGCCTACGATCGCTTCTACAACATAGTCGTCGAGACTGTTCCTTCTCACCTCAATCACTTTGTTCACGATACTCTCGCCCATTCCAAACCTCCTCCGTTCAATGTTAGCTTAAGAAAGATAAGAATTAAACTTTTTATTTAGACGCCCGGTTAGGGAACCGATGGTTTTACAGGTTCGGTTCCAATACAGCCTCTGGACATAATAATAAGGTGAGCATCCGGAACCTAACGTTCCCTAGGGTTGGTTCAACTAGACACACCAGAAGTTCCCCCTACCCCTTTTCTTCCAATCCAACAATTAATCGTTATCCAACGTTTAATTAGAATAGTTTGTATAATGAGATCCTTCAAGATGATTAAGAAACAAAGTTTCTTTTGAACAAATTTTCTTATAAAAAAGCGAGAACAGTATGGCCTGGTCTCAACATCTTTGGATGTTGATAGCAGAATATAGGGGGAAACCTTGGGTTCGTGCCCATTGCTTCAACTGGATTCCCTGGACACGCGGTGTCACAATGTGTTAGTAAGTGCGCTGCCTCTCGATGTTGAAGGTGTTGTTTGAATCAAGTTGAGTCTGCTAAGGCTGTCTACAAGCTTGGCTATTTCGACGGCGGAGCTCGCCCCTCCGTTTACTATTTCATCTATAGTCTCCTCCATCCTCCTCGTTGTTTCAACACTTATTAGGTCGGGGAATTCGGAGGCTAAATGTTTGTATACCTCGATACCCAGTTTAGTGGCTACTAGCCTCCTCCTCTTCGCGCTCTCGATAACATAGCCGTGCCGCTTAATGCTCTCAACTATCTTGGCGTAAGTGCTTGGTCTACCTATACCGGTCCTCTTCATTAAGAGGACTATATCGCCCTCGCTGTACAAGGCTGTACGGCTGCCTCTCACGCACTGCGCGGACAGGACGCCGACTCTAGCATTGTCTAACCCTATTTTAGCCAACTTGGGTGGTTGAATAAGGTTGAAACCGTTTTCGACAATATCCTCTATTAATCTTAGGCTGGAGATATGGATGTCATCAACGTACACATCGTATTCGGATACTGTAGCTTTAAACGGCTTCATCTGGCTTGCTATAAACCTCCTGAAGATCAGGTCGTATACCTTAAGGTGGAGCTTTGTTAAAGGCCTAGTCAACGCTAGTACACCCTCTGTTAAAGCCTTCTCGAGCATCTCAACGTCCAGCGGTCTTGTCGGCCTGATTGCCTCATGCGCCCCACTACCACCCCAGCTACTCGGGTTTGCGAGAGACATCAAGTTTTTCGACTCAAGGTATTTCAAAGCTACATTCACGCCTGTAGGCGAGACGTGCGTTGAATCAGTTCTATGGTATGTTATCAAACCCATTTCAAACAAGTCTTGAGCCAACCTCATGGCGAGGCCCGAGGACAAGCCTATCCTCGAGGAAGCGACAAGGTACTCGTCTGTGGTAAATGGTGGGGGCGGGCTAAACGTCTCGACACTCGTGGACTTCTTTACCAGAATAATATTCTTGCTTGACACTATCTTATCAGCCGTGGACTTTTCTTCAACACAAACGTTCAATCGATCGACTGCCGGAAGGTCTAGTAGGATGCTCACCTTCCAGCACTTAGACTCATTATACTCCCTCATCCTTTCGACTATGAAGCCTAGTACGGGTGTTTGGACTCTCCCTGCCCCAAGGAACCTGGCGTTGTACTTGGACTGCAGGTAGGTGCTTAGGCTGAAGCCTACAAGCCTGTCGAGCACTCTCCTGTAGATCTCTGCTTCAACCATCCTCTTGTTAACCACTCTCTTATTCTCCAAGGCCTTGAAGAACTCCCTCAAAGTTATCTCATGCATTTCAACCCTGTATACTTGTTTACCGAGATACCTAATCGATAAGAAGACGTCGTAGGCGATCTTCTCACCCTCCTCATCAGGGTCTGTAGCTATGTAGACCTCGTCAACCTCCCTCGCAACCTTCCTGAGAGCAGCCACCGTCTCGGCGGAGTCACTGTACAACCTACTCCCGCACCTAGGGCATGTGTCGCCGTGAGTGAATTGTGTACCGCACACTAGGCATTTCTTAATAGACTCGTAGACTGGGGATATAGTACCGTCCTCGAATACTACACCATGTAAGCCCATGCCCGGTTTAGTTGTCAGGTCGTATAAGTGGCCCCGAGTAGCCATTATACTTAAATGTATAACCTGGTTGTCACGTACAAAGGGGATCTCGTATACGGGTGTCCTACCAATAACCCTCTTCAACGGTTTACCGAAAAAACCCGCTATCGTCCTGGCTTTAGTAGGGGATTCAACGATGACGAGGATGCTCTTGAAGCTGAATGCATCACCGGCACCGCGCCTCGACTCCTCTATTAAAGACGCCTCTTTGCCTAGGTCGACTCGGTCTAGCCTTGTTATAGTGAAAGAGTCGTTGGAAATATTCTTCAAACGAGTTTCAAGCCCTTTAACCACATTCTCTAGCAGAGCATGCTCGAAGACTATGGACAACCCGTGTGTCATACGACCCTTAAACATCCTGCTAGACCTACCTGTCGCCTGGACGTACGTCATCAAGTCGGGTACTAGAACCAGGACACCGCTCTCAGTATGGATTAATGTTAGTGAGCCTGCTTCGATAACCCTGCCCGCGGCTACTATGCCCTCTACCTTCTCCACGACCAGGCTTTTAATCTCCCTTAAACGGGCGACAATGTTTCTGAGGTAGCCGGTTAAAACCTCCTCGCTCATTTTACCTTTGAGAACCTGGGATACAAGCCTGAGTTCTCCAGGTGAGAGTTTCAGGGCGTAGTTTTTCAGTTCTTGCAACACACCCTCTAAACCAGCCACATTATTCTCCTTAACTAGGATAGCCAATCTTATCAAACCGCTCAGGTTTGAAGCGTAGTCCTCGAGCCTGATAGAGAAGAGGGGGGTGCCGAGGAAGACCACGACTCTTATAGCCTCGGGTGCGTCTATGCCTCTAACGCTTACACCGTAATAGTTCGCACTACCGTAGATGAAATCCGCCTCCCCACTCCTAAGCCTCTTTATAGACTCAGGGCTGGCCTCCTCGAATCTTAAACCAGCCTGCTCCAACTTGCTCTTTAATTCATCAAGGCATTTCTCAAAGAAACGTCTAAAGGGGTGTCTAGGGCTAACGTAGATTATCCCGCCTCTACCCAGTCTCTTGAAGTACTCGACTACAGTGTCACAGGATTCAACTGTTAGATAAGTGTCTGTCACGTCTCTGCCGTAGACCGTTACCCCCGAGATATCTATTTTCAAAAGCTCTCTGAGAACCCGAGAGTAGAGGCCCTTCATCCTCCCTGTCGCGGAGGAGAATATCACTTGCTTCACCCCTCTATTAGTGGACTCCCCTATCCTTCTATCTATCTCAAGTAGTTCCCCGATGAGCTTCCGGTACTCTTCGTCATCGCCGAGGGTTTTAGATACAAGTATTTTCCAATGGAGACCTAGTTTTGTTTTAACCAGGCCTATAACATCATCATTGAAACCCAGTATCTTCAACAGTCTCACAATGTTCTTCTGGCTTCTAAGCAGGCTATCCACGTCATCGACGATCACTATGTCCACGCCTGAGGAAGATAGAGCGTGCTCGTACTTTGAGAAGAAGCTGTTTGTTGCAACCAGGACGTCGAAACCACCGTTCGCGATATCGCTTATAAGATTCTCCTTCGCCTTCTTAGAGAGTTTTGAGTCGTAGGCGTGCACCCTCAAGTTGAGCTTCATCTTCTCGACTATTTCACGCATCCTGCTGTGAACCTGGTTTACGAGAGCTCTTGTGGGGACCAGGAATAAGATTCTCTTCTTGTAGAATGCTGAGGAGTAGACGGCGTAGACTATGAGTAATGTCGTTTTCCCTAACCCGGTCGGCGCTATAATGGCTGTGCTCTCCCCGCTTAGAAACCTCATAGCCCAGGCTCTCTGCCCACCCCACATTGAGGAGCCAATGGACTTCTCGAAGAAGATGGTGAAGTCTTCTAGCTCTTTATTTAGAAACTCCTCTAAGCTGGCCTCGGAGCTCTTCTTTCTTAGACAGTTATCGCAAACGCCATGAGACTCCAATTCGAGAGCCGATACACCGCCGCCGCAGAGAGGACAAGACGATAGGTATAATGGGTTCAGCTTAAGCATTTGCCTTAAAGCCCCTATGAGGTTATCCCGTTGAATTAAAGTGTTTAAAGAAGCGTGCTACAGTATTACCGGCTCTCAACCAGGGATAGTAAAGCTTTTATACGGTTTACCTAATGTTATAGATTTCAGCCATACACCATGTTATAAGTGGGTGAAGGAAATGGCAGTCCAACCGCAGAGTGCCAACACCGTATTAGTTGGTAAGAAGCCTGTAATGAACTACGTGATAGCTGTACTAACCCTAGTCCACCAGGGTATCAAAGAGATCTACATTAAGGCCCGTGGCAGGGCGATCAGCAAGGCCGTAGACACGGTCGAAATAGTTAGGAACAGGTTCCTACCGGGCAAGGTCGATGTAGACGAGATCAAGATAGGCAGCCAAACCGTGACAAACCCCCAGGGCAAGGAGAGCAGGGTCAGCATCATCGAGATCAAGATCAAGGTCAAGGAGTAAAGAGGCCTAGAGGAAACGGAGAAGAGAGTAAACATTATTTTTAATAAAAACCCATTAACAAACATCCTTTAGACGCCTCCTCCAAGCCGAGTACTCCTCGGCCAAACGCCTCAAGTATTCAACAGGGCTCACGCACTCGTACTCCATCTCGCCTGTTTTAACAAGGAGACTCAGCTTGATCAACCTCCTTACGATGTTCAAGGCGGTTTTATTAGAGTAGCAGAACTTCTCCCTTAAAACGTCGGCCGCCTCACCTAGATTAATAGGGGTTTGCCTCTCCAGGCACAACGCGACATACGATGCTAGCTCTCTTCTCCTAAGGGATTTACCCCCTGGGCCATCCATGGCTACACCTAGCTTGAAATAAGTGTGCCGGGAATAAAATTAAAAATGGTGGTGGCTTGCCTCGCGTGAAAGCAGGTAGTGTTGTCGTAGAGACCTGGAGGCTGGGCTTAGATGAATTAATATCCATACTACGCGTTTTAGCAGGGGAGAGTAGAGTGGGATTGCTAACAAAACCATCTCTCATCCAGGTAAAGGTTGGCAATGGGGTCGTCTACGTAGCAGTCCCACAGTTCAGCTTAGTGGTGGTTGGTGATGAAGCTTCACCCCTATCTCAGAGTCTACTCGGTGACCGGAGAGCCTATATCCTGGAGGGGGATACCTGGCTGGACTTAAAATGGGTTGAAGCAGGATCTCTACTAGCACTGCTGGAAGGCCTGGTAGAATGCACGAGGGGTTCTAGGTGCGGGAGAGTGGGGCTAGATACTCGAGTTGACGTGTACTTTGAGCTTACAAACGAGAAATGCGAGAGGGTTTTGACCACAGGATTCTACACAGCCCCATACCACTACATCGTAGAAGCCTCTCATGGAGATTACGGGTTCGAGCCAGGTTTAACCTCATACCCCGGGGGCGGCAGGTTGATTGAACTCTTCTATGGTGGGAGGGTCTCGATAAGGCTTAAGATTCCACATGGCTGCAGGAGGTTCGAGACAGCACTCTTCATAGGCTTATTAGATGCCCTCCTCTACGTGTTAGAGGGTTGATAGGAGTATTTATAGCCCTGGCCACCGGGTTTATTGATTGGATGAAGACACTTGCCCCCATACGACGGCAGGATGACGATATTACCGCGATCTGACAGATCCACCTAAATACTCTTAGCCTTCTTCTTAGCCCTGGCTTCAAGGAGCTCAGCGTACTCTTCTACAAGTCTTTTAATGTAGGGCTGTAATATTCGGGGTTCGACTCTTTCAAGCAGACTCCTAAAGAATTTGCTGGCACACCTACTACTATGGAACTCTAGTTCTAAATCACCGTATCGTATTACTATACCCTGACCCTCCGGGAAGGGCCTACCACACACTACGCACTTATGTCTTGCACTCGTTGAAGCCCACCTCAACCAGCTTCTCGTAGACTGTTGAGGGTTTTTCAGTGTAGAGTCTTATCCTCGAGCCACCGCTGGTCTTATCCTGGATTTCAATAAACCTCCTCTGCTTGTTCACCGTGAAGCAGAGAGTTGAGCTGGCTTGTATGAAGTTCCTGTTGTTTATGACTACACCTTTCCTGTAGATGGCGAAATTCTGCGGTATAATCAGGTTAACGCTGCTTACTTTTTTTGTGACAGCCCACCTCACAGAGTATAGCACGATTATTATGAGAGTGTACATTGTCACATAGTTTATGAATCTGGATAGTAAAATATTGCCTGTCGCATTATTAAGATAAAATATAACGTACACGCCGGCGAGCCCGTTGTACAAAGGGTATAAGAAGACCGCTAGAAGTGATATAGCCAGCGTCACCATCAGGAACTTGAACTGGGAGCTTAGATCCTTGTTTAAACCAGGGTCGGCTGCGGCGATCTTCACGCAATTAACCTCCTTATACAAGGGGGCCCCCAGCTCGCTTAAGGGAGGCATCTTACTTGTCCTCATCGTGATCCTGTACACTATGTAGAAGAACACCATGTAGAAGACGAGGAATAACAGGAAAGCGTAAGCGGGGGCTAGAGTAGACAGTAATGATATTACGAGCACGCTAACCGTGTTGATCAAAAAACTCACATGTCTCTTCGGCTGGTGCATCATCGTGGACACGCGTTAAACACTATATACGAGGTAGATTAATAAATCTGGAGCAATATATTCAAGAAAGATGATGAGTCGCCACTTATCGGACGCGTGAAGAAGGCTCGTGTTTCTGAACGAGGTAAAAGTTATTTTACCGGGGTCTAAGAGTACGGAGAGAGTGATGATAAGGGAGCTCCGATAGGTGAGGATGTTATCCCTGTCTGACGGGGGGTTCAGCTCTCATGCAAGTTTATGTGACTTGGTGTCATCGCCTCATCTCTATTCCCCAGCACCGCTCCTTGAGTCTGCATCCGCCTTGGAGGCGTTCAGGGCCACCCCAGAGACCCCACATCTCGAGTACCTACCACCCTCGGGGAGAGCCCCTACAAGGGCTCTTCACCCCTCACAGAGAACCACATTAAAACACGTGATAACGCCAAACCTTATAAACCTCTACGAAACTTGAAACCGCCGCGAGGGGCTTTGCTTGGCCGGGAGCCTTAGATTGACTCTTTACGTGGATGCTGTTAGCGAGCTACACTTACCCAAGCTAGCCAGGTTATTGGAGAGTAAGGGTTTTAGAGTGAAGACCCTGCCCCCGGTCTCACTACAGGCTTCTATAGTCATCGGACTAGGAGGAGCAGGGGAGGTTGTAAGCAGAATTAGGGAAATAGTTTCCTCGAACTATCTCCGGGGAGTGTGCTTCGAGCTCTCCGCGAAGGTCTCTAAATGCCCTTGCTCGAGAAACATTGTTAAAGTAAGGGGTTGGACGCTATGTTCCGACACTTACGACAACACGCAGTTCTACGTGAAATGCGGGGAGAGGGGCGGGCTGGTCATGGCGGTTTTAACCGGCTCGCTAAGGGATTTAACGAGCCCACCCCACTCTATTTTCACAGTATGCCGTAGTGCTGAGGAAGCCGGCGCCCTGGTTGAATTAGTGGAGAAAGCTTTGAACACTTTCACCTCCTATGTCAAGAGTTTTATAAACGAGTAAACTCTATTAGGCTGGGTGCTCATCTCCGAAAACAAGTGATGAACGCCCTATCCATAGACTACCACGGGATGATGACTATCGAACCCTGTCTGAGATATAAGCGCTTGTTTATCTCAACGCTTGGAATCCATGGGTTTCCAGTCGAATTTAAACCAGGTTTACCCGCATCGTTTTTCAACCAGCCTTGGATAGCTTGTTCTTAAACCTTAGAGCGTCATCAAACATGTATACGTTGTTGAATAACACGTAGACATCTCTACCCGCGGAGTATTGTGCGACGATACCCTCAAGCCTGGCTAGGTCCTCATCCTTGTACTTATACTTATAGTTCACTTCGCCTCCACCTATCCCGTGGAGCCTGAAGTACACTAGGTTAGCCCTACCTAGAATCGGCTGGCTTCTAAACGGGTCTACAACATGGGCAACGCCGTATTCCTCAACGATCTCACCGATCTCACGGGACTTACTCCAATCACCCCTTGGCTCCCAGGCCAGCGTGAACCCCTGTGCTATCTCGCTCGCCTTGCTGAAGAACTCTCTAACCCATTTCACAGACTCCTCGTTGTAAGGTAGGCTAGGCGGTGTCTGAATAACTATGACACGGGCTTTCAAAGCCTCAGCGACTCTAACGGTCTCTTCTAACGCGTTCAAGTTCTCCCTGGTCGGCTTTAGGAAACCGTAGTTGTCGAGCACTCCTCCAGGTTTTCTCCGCATTTTCCTCCATGTTGGTGAGGATGGGGGGTGTGTTATAACCTGCCATGCTTTGAGAGTGAACTCGAAGCCCTCGGGTGCCTCGCCCCTGAGTTTCTCAGCCCACTCCACTGTTGGAAGGTCGTAGAACGTGTTCTGGAGCTCGACTAGGTTGAAAGACTCGTAGTACTTCCTCCTAGCTTTAGGGAAACCGCAACAACCTACTTTAACAACCATTACAGCTACCCTGTGAACCAGACAGCCTCAATATTCTTGACAGCCTCGAGCATCTTCAGCTTGTCTGCTATCAGGTTTGGCTGCCTAATATCTGTCTTAGAGACATCTATGATGATCTCGCATTCAGCTATCTCAGTCCTCTTTATCACAACACACTTCGTCATGACGATGTCGGCACCGTAGTCGGCTAGATATTTAGTTATCTCAGCTAGAACACCGGGCCTATCCTCGATCTTCATTAATAGTCTAACAAGCTTCGCTGAGACAGGTAGAGGCGTGATAACGATCTCCTTCCTATCTCTGTCTCCCACGACAACAACGAACATCCCCTCCCTGATGTCGAGGGCCTCCCTAATTGTTAGAGGAATGGTTATCCTGCCTTTCGAGTCCACACGAACAAGCTCCTCTATTTTAACCATGTTAACCCTCCCATGCTAGTTGATTAATTTGTAAACGCCTTTTTATAAACTATAGCAAACAACGGCGTTGTTCATCCAAGCAGGTTAGCCCTCTTGAACACTAACCACCCCATGGTAACAGGGACTATGATCCATGAGAGGGCGGATGCTACCACAAACCATATGTTGACTACACTAGCGGCTCCTTCCCCAATGATAGTGATGTTGTTGTAGGATAAGAAGTAGTATTGCGCGAAGGAGGTTGCCCCGAGAGGGGAGAAGTACTGGGCCATATAGGTGTTCCTGGCTAGTGCCTCGCCTAGTCCCGGCCCTATTCCCTGGCTTATTGTAACAAAATACATTATTAGAGGGTAGCCGATTGTGTAGAAGAGGTATATGAAGATAGATAACGCTAGGTATGAACCTCCTCTAGTGAAGGCCGCTATAGCGTAGCACACGCTGTAGAATGCTACTAGTGACGCGGTCACGCCAGCGAACAAGATTAAGTAGGAGTAGAAGTCCAGGGATATGCCTGTTAAAACGTAGAGTGTAAGAGACGTCGAGGCGAAGAATAACCCGGTTGAAGCCAGGGCCACCAGCACGCCAGATATGAATCTCGTGGTGTAGAGGTCGAGCCTTGTTAGAGGCCTGGCAAGCAGGAACTCGAGAGCGCCGGCACTCCTAGGCTTAGCAATGTAAACGTAGGCTAAATACAGCATCAGGACTGGGTAGAACGTTGAGAACAAACCTAAGCCGCTTTGACCAGCTATAGCGTTAGCGACCAATTTCCTCGTAGCCGAGGTGTCTACCATCTGGGGAACCGCTATAGTAGCACCAACGATAAGGCCGTGCTGGCTCCTTGAAACAAGGATTGCAACCGGTTCGGGGGGTAGTGATTGGTTGGTTGCCTCGCCACTTTGTTCAGCTAGGCCTGTTACAAGAGGCGTAAACTTAGGGAGGGTGAAACTGATGTTCTCGAGGCGCGTCTCTAGGAATGATAGCCCAGGCTTAACTTGACCAATATAGATGAAGGAGGAGTTTAATTGAGTGTAGTCGATGCTGGAGGGCACCTGTGTCGCGTTGAACGCGAAGTACAAGTCGTAGGTTAGATTATCCTCGTCGTGCAGGAATATTATTGAGGCAAACCTGTATGAACCCTGGCTTAAGTTGGCTAGGAGGAAGGATGCCAAATAGAATCTGTCTCCACAACTCTCAGGCTGGCCCGTAGGAATAATTGAAACCGCTTCTTTAACCGGGATAGTTGTCCCGTTAAAACAATTGAAGAACCTCCCTGGCGCGGTTATATACTGAGACGAGTAAGTCATGTAGATGGTCTTGTTATTGTAATTGAAAGGCATGTAGTAATAGCCCGCTCTATAGGAGCCTACTTTAGTCGTAGCCTCTAATTCAATGAATATTTGAGACGGTTGACTTGGAAGCTCGCTTAGGAACTTCGTTTCCGAAACCTTCCCTACCCCCTGGAGCGCTCCTGTAGTTAAAGCGATTCTACTCCCCCCGCTCGCGTAGTAGTATAGACTGTAGGATAAGGCTCCCTGCGTAAGCTCCAGCTCCGGGGTAATAAACAAGGCTTCAATAGAGAATAACTTGCTCTCCGGGTCGATGGAGGAGTAGACTATTGTGGAGCTCGATGGGGTTGTAGCTAATGTACCTGTTATTAAATAAGCGAATCCAACCCCTGCCAGCATGAAGATCACTAGAGCTATTAGAATCGAGGGCCTCAGTAAACCTCTCTTGAAATCATAGAAGA
>WYEE01000113.1 GCA_009904025.1 Thermogladius sp.
GATATGAAGACCTCCTTCGCGATGAAACCCATTAACAGCCCGAAGACTATTATCCACGCTTTCCCTCCCGTTATCTGGAATGGGTAGACAGCTGGCGCCAGGAACCTAGATAGGGAGGCTGCGATACTTGAGGAGGCGTCCTCGGTGTATGTTAAGCCTGGTGTAAGCGAGACTAGGGCCCATATGATGATGCTTGACGCGAATATTATTGTCCCAGCCTTAGCTATGAAGTGCTTCACGTTATTCCACGTCATCCACCACACGACCCTGCCCAGTGGTCTGTGGAGGGCCGGTATCTCGAGCAACATCTCGGGAACAGGCTCTTTCTCCCTGCTTAGCTTGTAGAAGATGTAGTTCAAGACTGCGAAGGAGGCAAACGCGGTTAGATACCCGAGGAACACCAGGAGCCAGCCGCCCAGAGTCTTGAGGGCTGTAGCCAACGCGAGTAGCACGATGAGCCTAGCCTGGCAGGGTATCAGTGGTAGTGTTAGAATCTGCCTCAACCTCTCCCCGCTTGAAAGGCTTGCCCTAGCCCCGAATACGCCGGGGACGTTGCAACCCATGGATATGGTTATAGGGAATAAAGCGTTGCCGGAGAGGCCTATTCTAGACGTGAGTGTTGAAACCCCCACCGCCATCCTGGGCAACAACCCGGTGTCCTCGACTATGGAGAGGATGAGCATGACTATGAATATGAGGGGGAGGAAGGTTAGTACTGAGGCGACACCGCCTATTATGCCATCGGAGATGAAGCTTGCTAAAACAGGGCTTGCTATGCGGCTCCGTGCAAGCTCCTGCAACCATCCCAGGGAGGAACTCATTAGACTAGATAAACTTAGTGCTTCAACCGCCTCGGCCAGCTCCTGGTAGCCCAACGCTGAAAGGATGACGTTTAGTGGGAAACCGGTGTTGATAATGAAGGCTAGGATGAAGATTGAGAGGACTATTAGAAGGCTCAAAGCGGGTCCAACTAGAGGATTATAAAACATGCTACCACTCCTCGTCGGCTGCGGTAACTTCAACCTCACAATGGAGTCGCGTGTAATGCTTGTTATGAAGGCGAACCTCTTGGAGGAGGCTACAGCCGCTAAATCGCTGCCTACAACCCTTCTAGCCTCGCCTCTAATCTTCTCGACCTCCTCGTAGATCCCGCTACCACACTTCTCCTCCACCACGCTGGCTAATTCAGCGTCACCCTCTAGGAGCCTGACTGAGAGCCACCGCAACGGGTACCCAGTGAGGGATGCGCAGCCAGAGAGCTTCGACTCGATGCTACTTATAAACGGCTCCAGCTCGCCGTAGTCGACTCTAAGGTAATCTCCCCTGCCACCACGCTCTGCAACCTCAATTATCTTATCCAATAGGAAGCTAACCCCGTACCCACTTCTAGCGGATACAGCAACAACTGGTACTCCTAGCCTCTTCTCCAGGTGTTGTAGGTTTACGTGGAGACCGAGCTCGTGTGTTAAATCGTACTTAGTGTACGCTATTACGACTTTCTTGAACATCTCGAGGAATTGAACCGGCAGGTAGAGTGTTCTCTCGGGTATCGTGGAGTCCACCAAGGCCAATAAAACGTCTGCCTCCCCGCTTAGAATGTAGCTCCTAGAGATCCTCTCCTCGATAGTTAAAGCAGATAAACCATAGACGCCGGGCAGGTCGACGAACTTTATACGGTAGCCTTTGTACTCAGCGAAACCCTCGTGTTTTTCAACGGTCACACCCGGCCAGTTCGCTACGAGAACCCTACTCCCAGTTAGTAAGTTGAATAAAGTGGACTTACCTACGTTGGGTTGCCCCGCAACTGCCACCGTGATCTGCTTCAACCCTCTCTAACCTCCTCTACGATGATCCTACGTGCTATCCCTCGGCCCAACGCGATCTCCGAGCCCATGACGCGCAACACGATTGGCCCTACCCCGTAGTTAGCGACCACTTCGGCTATACTACCGGGTAGCAAGCCCATCTGGTATAAACGCTGAACCCAACCCCTCCCGTCGATGTTTACAATCCTAACCTTACTACCAGGCTTAGCTAAGTCTAAGGTGAGCACTGCAGACACCTGTTAGGATAACCTAACACTCCTTCTAATTATGCTAATTACGTTATTGTTCACTTTTAAAGATGGGTGGGAGCATGCTTAAAAGAGATATCCATGATGATAAGCCGGAGCACGAAATCAGAGTTGATGCTGTGGGGATTGGTTGGATCCCTCTGCCCCCGATAGTTAAGGGCAGAATCATCTTAAACCCCATGGTGAAAGTCCTTGTAGACTTGCCTTTTAATAAGCGCGGAGCCCACTTATCGCGGAGTTACAGGGCTGTAAAATCGATAAGCGGCCAGGATCTCTTCGAGAGACCGGAGGCCCTAGCCGAAAGGCTTCTCGAGCTACACGACTACTCTAGGAGGGCTGTAGTGGTGTTGAGGGCGGAGGGCTTGCTCATAGAGGGGGACGATTACAGGCGATTCAAAGCTTTCAAGAAGATCGTGTACGAGAGAGGTTCAGGATCCTTAAGGAGAGTTGTGGGATACGGGTTTACTACTACAAACGCCTGCCCATGCGCCCTCCACACATCTCTACAATTACTAGGGAAACCCTTCACCCATATTCAGAGAGTGCTAGTTGAGGTCTACGTCAAGAGCAGGGGGAGTTTTCCTGTTGAGGAAGAGGAGTTCATAGCCGAGCTCTCTGAGGTGGTGCAACCCAGCTTGAAGGGTTTTCTAAACAGGATTAACGAAGTAGACTTTATAAGAAGGCTCGTCGAGAAACCCATGTTTGTTGAGGACATTGTTAGAGAGGTGGCGTACTGGCTTAAGACAAGGCTCTCGGGGCTTGGAGGAGTGGGGGTGGTGAAGGCTATCTCGCTGGAGTCAATACACGAGTACAATGCCGAGGCAGTGCTGAAGATTAACCTATGAGAGGGCTTCCAAATGGCTTGGGTGATAGATAAGGGGGAGTGGCTTAAACTATACGGGGAGATTAAGTCGGCGCTTCCATTATCATTCCACAAAGACCAGTATGCGACAAACCTACTAAGTATCTTACTCCAGCAACACCCAGGTAGGATGAGGTTAGAGGAGGTCCCCAGCGTAGGAAGGCCTGTTGTGGTATTCGGGTGTGGGATGAACCTTGCTGGCGATATAAGGGTATACTTAAACCGCTTCACCGATTACCCGGCAATCGCCGCAGACGGCTCGGTTAAAAAACTGCTTGACAACGGTATAGTACCGCTCATGGTAGTAACAGACCTGGACGGAGACTTAAGGTTTATACAAAAGGCGGCTAGAGAGGGATCCCTCATCATCGTCCACGCCCACGGCGACAACATTGATAGGGTGCAAGGGTTTGTGGAGTCTATTCAAGGCAGAGTACTCGGTTCCACACAGGTTGAGCCGAGACCCTACGTCTACAACTTCGGGGGTTTCACAGACGGGGATAGAGCTGTGTTCATAGCACGGGCACTCGGCTCGAGAAAGGTGATCCTGGCGGGCTTCGACTTCGAGAAGCCTTCAGCATGTGAAACAGATTTTGAGAAGAATCTTTGGGTTAAGAAACTGAAGCTCGAGGTAGCCAGGAGGCTCCTTGAATATCTTTCAAGCAAAGGCATGGAGATAGAGTTTATTCATTGAAGATTTATGGGTTTAACAGCGAGCTCTTCTAGAACGAGCTCTATCTCGCGTAGGAAAAGGTTGAACTCGCTGATCGACACGAAGACGATGCTGTCGGATGCTGTCCTCAACGGTGGTTTCGTTAGAGTTAGGATCACGCCTACAACCTCCCTGGCCTTCCTAACTGTCGGGTACTTAGCGGCCACAACACTCTTATACTTCCTAAGCTTCCCAATTCTCTCCAGATGCTTATGCCCGGCATCCTCTAACCCAACCCTCGTGTTCCTACTCCAGTGCTTGCAATCGACTGCTAGGGCTCTGCCCGACGACTCGTCTACGCCGAATACATCTATCTGGAATCTAACGGGTTTCGTCACCAGCATGTTACCCACTATCTCGTACGAGTGCCTCGACATTACCTCGCCGGCAAGCTCTTCAAAATCCCTCCACGAGATGAGGTGGCTTACTCTAGTGGGGCTGACGCCGCTCTCAACCAACCTCAATGCCAGGTTCACGGGGTTCCTGACCTTTACCAAGTCGCCTTCCACAATGAGGTCGCCGCGTAAATCGTTCACCATCCCCTCTATAACACCGCGTGTACGGCCTGTCAGCCTCGACAACTCCTCGAAAGTTAACACACGGTACTTCAAGAGGAGTTCAATAGGGTTTACCAGCATTATCCGACACGTCCAAATCATATGTGATCTAATACACGCTCCACTTTAATATTCTACAACCCTGCCAGGACGTTTTAAAAAGCTGGAGACCCGGTTAGTATCTAGGCTGGGGTGATTTCCATGTCGGATGATTTCGTCGAGAACGCTAGGAGGAGTATTCTGGCTGAGCCTATCTCAGACTACATTGTTTCAGGGGATATGAGTATATGCGAGCTGGTTGAGAACTTCAGTAAATCCCATGGGTTCATGGCTTCACACGTCTCTAAGGCCTCGAAGATATTGGCTGAGATGAGGAAAGACAAGGAAGTCTTCAAGATACTGTCTTTCACGGGGAATCTGGTTGCGACAGGGCTACGCGGGGTTTTAACACAGGTGATCAAAGATGGATTCGCGGACGTTGTAATAACAACCTGCGGGGCTGTAGACCACGATATTGCTAGGTCGGTTGGGTCGAAGTATTTTAAGGGGGACTGGCTCTACGACGACGCGTTTCTGAGGAATATTGAAGTCCACAGACTAGGGAACATCCTTATACCCTGGGAGAACTACGGCTTAGCGATAGAGAGGTTCACCAGAAGCCTGCTCGACGAGCTGGTCAAAGAGAGAAAGGAGTGGAGCGGCTTCGAGCTGCTTTGGGAGGCCGGGAAGAGGATTAAGGATGAACACAGTGTTCTAAGAGCGGCGTACGAGAAGAAGATCCCAGTGATAGTGCCGGGCCTGCTTGACGGGGCTTTCGGGACAAACATAGTGTTCCACAGCACGCTGAGCGGCTTTAAATTAGACTTGCTGGCGGATGAGAAGGAGTTGTCGAACCTCGTATTCTCGGCTAAGAAGGTTGGCGGCCTCATAATCGGGGGCGGGATATCCAAGCACCACGCCCTGTGGTGGTCCCAGTTTAGGGAGGGGATGGATTACAGTGTCTACATAACCACTGCTCAGGAGTATGACGGGAGTTTAAGCGGTGCGCATCTAAGAGAGGCTATAACCTGGGGTAAAGTGAAGCCGAGTGCTAGGAGCGTAGTCGTCTACGGGGATGCCACGGTTATATTACCACTTGTTGTCGCCGGGGCATACTGCTACCTGAAGAGTGGCTGATTTGCTCCTCCACGTAGGGATAGATGACTTCGACTCGCCGAGCGGGGGGTGCACAACACACTTAGCTGCCAGAATAGCCTGGGAGCTCGCGAGAAGGGGGTTGAAGCTAGTAGACTACCCTAACCTCATCCGCCTAAACCCCTCCGTGCCTTGGAAGACGAGGGGTAATGGCGCGGTAGCTTTGAGGCTTGAGTCCGAGATCAGCGGAAGGGAGATCCTAGGCATCGTTGAGGGTATTGCGCAGGAGTACGCGGCCGAGTATGATAACCCGAAGCAACAGCCTGCTATCGCTGTACTGGAGGGAAGCGTGCCCGAGGTTTTAACTAAAATTGCTTACAGGGCTGTCGGCGATTTAATACCCGTGGAGACTCTTGAGAGGGTGCTGGAGAAGCTTGGAAGAGACAGGTTGGAGACGAGGATTTTGAAGGGTAAGAGGGGGCTTGTGGGCGCTGTAGCAGCTATCGGAGTTCAAAACCTCGAGGGGGATTTCACGTATGAGGCCATATTCTACAGGACGAGGGATTACATAGGGAAGGCTAGAATGGTGGACGCCTTTTCCGTAGCCGAAGCCGAGGCTAGATCTAGAGGAGAGCTTTTCTTAAACTACGACCCTGAC
This sequence comes from Thermogladius sp., assembly GCA_009904025.1. Classification (GTDB taxonomy): domain Archaea; phylum Thermoproteota; class Thermoprotei_A; order Sulfolobales; family Desulfurococcaceae; genus Thermogladius. The sequence continues at coordinate 5,998 of WYEE01000113.1, forward strand.
ACTGGGAGGCTTCTGGCAACACCCCATGGTCCAGACCCCATTCTAATGGGTATAAGGGGCGAGAACCCTACCGCTATTCAAGAGGCCTTGAAAACGATTCGGGTCAAAGAACCCGTTGAAGCCATCGTGTTGTTCAGGACAAACCAGCACACAGACCAGCATCTACAGGAGATACAAACAGTCTGCCAAGCACACCCCTACAGGTGTGTGAGGGTTAAAGGCTTCGTCTCAAAAGAACCTGTTAGAATACCAGGAGGCCACGTCATATTCAGGGTCTCAGACGGCGAGTGCTCTATTGATGTCGCGGCATACGAGCCCACTAAGGGTTTCAGGGATTTAGTCTCCGGGCTCACGGTGGGTGACGAAGTCGAGGTTATGGGGTGTGTGAGGCCGGGAAGCCCGCAGCACCCTCCCACCTTGAATCTAGAGAAGATTAGGGTGATCCGGCTAACCGAGGTCTACAAGTTCGAGAACCCTATTTGCCCTAGGTGTGGTAGTAGGATGACGAGCGCGGGTAGAGGCAAGGGGTTTAAATGCCCTAAATGCGGGTACAAGAGCAGGGATTTAACGAAGATTAGGGTGAAGGTTGAGAGGACGATTAAACCAGGGTTCTACCAGCCGCCTAAGCATGCTTTCAAACATCTGATGAAGCCTGTGGAGAGGTATGGCCTGCCAGTTAAGTCCTTCAGCTATCACCCCGTCAATCCTTTCATTAAGCCACCAGCGTAGAAGTCCCTAGGGGTGGAGTCTCGTCACAGCTCAGTATTGAAGTCTCCGGCCATCCTGAATGTCTATTCTCAAGCCCCGCCTTTAAACTTGCTCGCCGAGCGAGATCTCGTATAATATTTGGTACTTTAGCCTCGCACTAGTTATCTGATTCTCAAAGCCCAGCCACGCGACTTGAGTTGCCTCACCCGTGTTAGCCCCCATTACGACGGTGGGGTAAGTGTAGTATGGGATTGAGACTATGTGGGAGAGCCAGTCCCCAGGCACGCCGAAAACAGTGTCTATCCTAATCCAACCCCACGGGGGAATGTATGCTACAACCCACGCATGCCCTCCCCCACCCACCATCGTTGTATTCAGTAGGCCGTTGTCGGATACCTCCTCGAGGCGGAAATCTTTTGATACAAAAACCATACCGTACTCCTGGTAGGAGGGTATGCCGAGCCCCCTTAGGATTGTCACCACTAGGTTCGACTGGTCGTCGCAATCACCCTCCATGTATAGAAGAGTCTCCCAGGGCTCCCTCGGGGGCATTCTTATAGAGTAGACCAAGTTTGAGTC
>WYEE01000091.1 GCA_009904025.1 Thermogladius sp.
GGAGGACGTCGAGATTAAGCCTGAGGAGCTGGAGGAGAGGATAAAGAAGGCTCTACCAGAGGGGTATGAGGTTAAAGGCTACGATATCGAGCCAATAGCCTTCGGACTCAACGCTCTTAGATTATACGTATTCATGCCAGAGCAGACCGAGGGTGGCACAGAAAAATTGGAAGAAACTATTGCCAGCGTGCCGGGTGTAAGCCAGGTTGAAGTTGAGGTAGTTCACAGGATTAGCTAGACAACACGTTTTGAAAATCCCCCACTCTAAATCACCTTATTCCACGTAGAGTACCTATTAAAGACCTTGTAGAAATATTGTTTTACAGTATGGGAGAGCGGTGTCAAGGCGGATGTCCAGCGAGAGAACTAAAGTAACTCTTAGAGTCCTAGAGGCTGAGCCCAAAGAGGTGGGTAAGGGAGTCGGCAAGATAGACCCTGAGGTAATGGAGAGGACCGGGCTGGTCAACGGGGATATAGTGGTCGTCGAGGGTAAAAGAAGGACTGTTGTAAGGGTCATGGAGGGTAGGCCGCAGGATAGAGGTTTAGGGGTTATCAGAATAGACAGCACTACCAGGCAGAACGCTGGAGTCAAAGTAGGGGATATTGTAATAGTTGAGAAGACGGAGGCTGCCAACGCTATAACAGTGAAGCTTGCTCCAAGCAAGTACTACGCTCCCTCAGACTCCCAGCTAGCGGACTTCGTTAAAAACAAATTACTGAATAGACCCGTCATGGAAGAAGACCTAGTAGTCGTGCCCGTACTAGGGCAGACGTTGCCGTTTAAAGTAATTTACACCAAGCCTAAAGGACCTGTTGTAATCACTAAGGAGACTGTTATAACAATATCGGAGAAACCGATGGAGACCTACAGGTTGCCGAGGGTCACCTACGAGGATATCGGCGGGATGAAAAATATTATACAGAGGGTAAGAGAGCTAATCGAGCTACCCTTGAAGCACCCCGAGCTGTTTAGGAAGCTGGGGATTGAGCCCCCTAAGGGTATCCTACTCTACGGCCCTCCCGGCACTGGTAAGACCCTGCTCGCTAAGGCTGTCGCCAACGAGGCTGATGCCTACTTCATAGCGATAAACGGGCCCGAGATAATGAGCAAGTACTACGGGGAGTCGGAGCAGAGGCTGAGAGAGATATTTGAGCACGCGAAGAAAAACGCGCCGGCTATAGTGTTCATAGATGAAATAGACGCAATAGCACCGAAGAGGGATGAGGTTGTAGGCGAGGTGGAGAGGCGTGTTGTAGCTCAACTGCTCGCGTTGATGGATGGTCTGGAGGCGAGGGGCGACGTGATAGTTATCGGGGCCACCAACAGGCCTAACGCCCTAGATCCAGCTCTCAGGAGGCCGGGTAGGTTTGATAGGGAGATAGAGATCCCGATGCCGGATAAACATGCTAGGCTGGAGATTCTCCAAATACACACAAGAGGTGTCCCCTTAGGTAGAGATGTGGACTTAAACAAGCTCGCGGAGATAACCCACGGTTATACAGGCGCGGATCTAGCCGCGTTGGTTAGGGAAGCTGCTTTACACGCTCTCCGAAGATATCTGCCTGAAATCAACCTCGACGACCCTAGCATACCATTCGAGATATTGGAGAAAATGGAGGTTAGAATGGAGGATTTCATGGCTGCCTACAAGGAGATAATACCCAGCGGTCTCAGAGAAGTCTTCGTTGAAGTACCTGAGGTTAGGTGGAGTGATATAGGAGGGTTGGAGAACATAAAACAAGAGATGAGGATGAGCATAGAGTGGCCTCTGAAATCCCCTGAGACATTCAAGAGGCTTGGTATAAAACCCCCTAAGGGTATCCTGCTCTACGGTCCTCCCGGTACCGGTAAGACCCTCCTGGCTAAGGCTGTTGCGACTGAGAGCGGGGCGAACTTCATAGCTATAAGAGGCCCCGAGGTACTCAGCAAGTGGGTTGGGGAGTCGGAGAAAGCCATCAGAGAAGTATTCAGGAAAGCGAGGTTGTACGCCCCGGCAGTCATATTCATGGATGAAATCGACGCGATAGCTCCCGCTAGAAGCCTCGTACACGATTCATCAGGCGTGTCAGACAGGGTGGTGAGCCAGCTTGTGACGGAGATGGATGGTATAGAGAGACTAGAGAACGTTGTTGTAATAGCTGCAACGAACAGGCCGGATATCTTAGACCCAGCTTTACTTAGACCGGGGAGGTTTGATAAACTAATCTACGTCCCCCCGCCAGATCTGCCTTCGAGGCTCGAAATATTCAAGATCCACACGAGGAATATGCCTCTGGCAGAAGACGTAGACTTATACGACCTGGCTAGGAGGACGGAGAATTATAGTGGAGCAGACATAGAAGCCGTTGTCAGGGAGGCTGCTTTAGTAGCTATAAGGGAAGACCCGTTAGCCGAAAAGATATACATGAGGCATTTCAATGAGGCATTAAACAAGGTTAAACCCTCTATAACCCAAGAAATGTTGAAATTCTATATTGAGTGGGGCGAGAAAGCTAAGGAAAGACTGCCTAAAGCACACATTCCACCACTAGTATACACGTGAGACAAAACCATATTCGTAGGATAAACTATTCAATGATGGTTCAACAGTTAAAGGTAGGTATTAAGTCAAATTTATAACTCCTGTAGTACTCTATTTAGTAAGGTTTCTACACGTCGAAAAAGCGTACTTGGTGTAGTTGTATCATGAGCAAGAAGACCCTCTGGAGGACCACACCCCTATTCAGAGTTGTCATCGAGGAGGTTCTCTCTAAGCCTGAGGGGATACTTGAAAGCGAAATAATTGAAATCCTCAAGAAGAGGTATGATATAGATGTCTCGAAGCCGGAGCTCTACCAGGCGTTGATAAAACTGGAATTAAATGGATTTATTAGAGTAGAGCACATCGGCAAGGAGATGAAAGTAAGGCCCTCTAAGAATATGATGGACCAGCTTCTAGGGGCAAGCCGGTGATCAAATATTTAAGGAGAGAGCTCAAATACATCAATGGGATGCACTTGAATGGGTGTTAACCTAAAAGACCTTATCCCCGCGGAGGCAAAGCTCGTTATAGAAGATTTGAAAACCCTCCGTGGTAAGGTTATCGTGATAGACGGGTACAACGCATTATACCAGTTCCTAGCAGCTATAAGAGGTCCAGACGGCTCACCCCTAATGGATAGTAGTGGCCGTATCACAAGCCATTTAAGCGGACTGTTTTATAGAACCATTAACCTCGTTGAGGAGGGCATTAAACCCGTGTATGTCTTCGACGGGAACCCCCCTGAGTTTAAAGCCAAGGAGTTGGAGAGGAGGAGGGCTCTAAGAGAGGAGGCAGCTAAGAAGTACGAGGAGGCTGTTAGGGAGGGAGATTTAGAGGCCGCTAGAAGATACGCTATGATGTCCTCCAGGCTGACAAGCGAGATGGTTGAGGAGGCGAAAAAACTACTTAACGCAACCGGTATACCGTGGGTTCAAGCGCCTGCTGAGGGGGAGGCTCAAGCAGCTTTCATGGTTAGGAGAGGGGATGCCTACGCTAGTGCTAGCCAGGACTACGATAGCCTTCTATTCGGTTCACCTAGGCTTATTAGAAATCTGACGATAAGTGGCAAGAGAAAACTCCCCAAGAAGGATGCCTACATCGAGGTTAAGCCAGAGGTCATAGAGTTGAACAAGCTTTTGGAGAAACTCGGGATAACCAGGGAGCAACTAATCGACGTAGGAATCCTGCTCGGAACAGATTATAATCCAGAGGGATTTGAGGGGGTGGGGCCCAAAACAGCTCTATCTCTCATTAAAACCTACGGGGGTATAGAGAAGATACCGAAGGGCTATTTGAGGTCTCGTGAAGAAGTGGATTTAGTAAAGATTAAAAACTACTTCCTACACCCCCCTGTAACAGCCGAGTACAAGCTTGAGTGGCATGAGCCCGATGCAAAAAGCGTTGTCGAGGTCTTGGTCAAAGAACACGACTTCAACGAGGAGAGGGTGAAGAACGCTGTTGAGAGATTGTCAAAAGCGTACAGGGAGTATATTAAAGGCAGGCAAGTGGGTTTAGACCAGTGGTTTAAGAGGACAAGCTGAAAATCTCTTACTCATCTCTCCACCCGTATTCCCCGATGAGAGGGACGAAGACGCATTCAGTCCCCCATTTCATCGTGAGCTCTCCACTAGGCTTCTTCTCAGCTATGAGTAGTCTTTGGACGAACCTGTCTCCAACAGGTATCACTAGTCTGCCGTTTATGTCTAGTTGCTCGATGAGGGGCTTGGGCACAGAGGGGGCTCCCGCCGTCACTATTATCCTGTCGAATGGCGCTTTATCGGGGTAACCCTTAGACCCGTCTCCTACAATAACCGTCACGTAATCCCTATAGCCTGCCCGCTCCAGGTTACGCTTCGCGAATTCGGCTAGCTGAGGTATCCTCTCAATAGTGTAGACATGTCCCTCCTTGGCCGGATCCATCCTCGCAACAATCTCCGCTAAGACGGCTGCCTGGTAACCGGATCCTGTGCCAACCTCGAGTACCTTCAACCCGGGGAGGGGTTCGAGGGCTTCAGTCATTATGACAACCATGTGTATAGCGCTGATAGTCTGCCCGTAGCCGATGGGGAGGGGTGTGTCGAAGTATGCGTATCTCTTCAAATTCTCCGGTACAAAAAACTCGCGTGGAACAGTGAGGAGAGCCTTCTTCACAAGGCTACTCCTCAAATACCCCTCTCTCTCAAGCATCTCTACAACTCGTTCTCTGCTAACCCTGAAGAAATCCTCCTCGCTCAACAGCCAACCCATTTTAGAGTCTCGATTTAATCAACCTAAATACCTTAAACCTCATAGAGGGTTGGGGTCTTGAGGTCGCGCGAGACCATCAGGGCGCGTGGACACCCTAACATCAAGGCCACTCACAGGACAACTATAGAGGTGACAAGAGAAGACTACTTGACGGAGAGAGGGGATTGCATAATAGGGGTCTCAGCCGACAAGGCGGCCCGCGATTTAAGCGACTCGTTCAAGGAAATCGCCAGGAGGCACGACGCCGTAATTGTTGTGAGGCTTCTGGCGGGTGATTTAAGCGAGGTGATACTGGCGGAGGGGCACCCAGGCCTGGTTTTCGGCGACGGTAAGAGGATTATCATTAGGAAGAGCAGTTTCATCGAGCCAGCTACAATAGGTGTTAGAGCTAACAAGGCGGCGGGCGACCTAAATAGGGATCTCGTGGAATACCTGAGGAGAGGGGGGAGCCTCACAGTAGAGCTTGCGGCGTTAACGCTTGACGAGGTCTACTCTGAATACGCCGGTTCGCGGGCTATGCTCTAGAACCAGCCTGTGGCCCTCAATACTGAAGTCCCTCAACTTAACTTGGATAATATCGTAGGTGGTCGCGATGTCGCTAGATAAGACATATAAGTGAAGCACCCCTCCCCTCCTCAAAAGATGCCTGTATACAGGCGTAAAATCGAGGCTCCTCGTAGGATTATTCGCAATAATTCTATCGAATAGCTCCCTCTCAACAATATTCGGGAGGTTGAGAGCATCGTAATTCAAAGGGTAGACAACGCCCTTAAGCCTCCTCGAGTTAAGTTTCACGTTGATGATAACGTGCTTATAAGCCTCCGGGTTCTTATCGTTGGCGATCACGAATACATCCCTAAGTGAGGCTATGTGTATCGAGAAGCCTCCTACACCGCAGAACATATCTAAGACGACCTCGCCGTCCCCAGTGGACTCAGCTATCCTATGATGCTCTTCAGCCAACCTGGGGTTGTAGTATGCTCTACCCAGGGGGACTCTGAAGATTAAACCGTATTCCCTGGCCTCAGCGTACTCTTTTTTCTCACCCCATAAATGTCTCAGAACCATAGTCCTATACTCGCCAACCGTCTCCTCAACTACGTAGATGCTTTTCAAACCTGGGTGAATTGCCCTAAGAATTGAGGCCACCTCATCCCCGCTGATGGACTCTAAGATCCTGCTTCTAACAATAGCCACATCACCTATAACGTCGTAGGATGGGATGTAGTCGAAGGCTCTTCTCGCAACGGCTGGAGGATTACACTCCACTAGCTCGTGCTCAACCCCACTAAGAAGGCCCTTCAAGTATTCAACGCCCGATTCTTCGATCGGTATTAAAACTCTGGTTTCAACCCTCGATATCTTTAAATCCCTTCTGAGGAACCCCCTGGCTCTGAGTAGACGTATGAGATCTCCGGCAACCCTTCTGTCAACGCTGACGCAAAGGGGCATACCCTGCCTCATCCAGGGAATATCTCTCCATGAAGCCCTTGTTATAGTTGCCACCATACGCGCCAGCCTGGGTTATGTGCGAAGGTTTTTAAGGGGAACCGCTAGAAACAAAAATAGTGGGAAGATGGGGTTGAGGGCGGTATCCTACACCCTTCCCCTCCTCTTAATAGCATTAGTCCTCGTAGCGTCTCTGAGTTGGCCTTTCTCCCAGCTAATGAACCCTCTCTTCAACGCGATAGGCTTCATCATAGATGGAGAGGCTCTTAGAGTGGGGGATTTAACAGGGGACTACCTCGTCGAGGTGAATGTGGTCGCCGACTCACCCCCATCATGTAGCCCGCTCGTCAAGACCGTCCAAGTTAAACCGGGTGAAACCGTCTACCTGTACTTCACTCTCTCCGAGCTAGCGGGGCTTAGGGATTGCTGGAGGTCTTTCAGGGAGGATTTCGCCAGAAGGATGAATGCCACCCTCGGCGCGTCTCCATCCATTACACCAGGCTTCTGGATTAGGGTTCTAATCCCGGACTTCAACGGAGGCTACTACGTGGCCACACATAGTTTAGGCGCCCTCGAGTACCTCGCGGGGTTTTATACTTTCGAGAAGCATAGCCCTCTTGAAGGGTACTACATTGCCAGCGAGATTGTTAAGAGAGAACCGGAGAAAATGTTTGAAGCACCCTCAATCCTGCTCATAGGTAAAGAAAACCTCGTTTACAGGCATGTTAATCTAACACCCGTATTCAACCAGTTAAGCGAGTTAATCGGGAAAACGAAACCTGGTGTAGGTAAGTTTAAAGCAGTATTTCAAGGCTACGACTCTTATCAGCCGGAGGAAATTGTTCCATGCCCTCTCGATAAGCCTTACCCGGGTGCGATCACGCAACCATCTGTGTGCACAGTCTACTACAAGGACTTGTGGGCTACATTGAATACGCCTCCGGACGGCTGGGTTAGTAGAGTATTAGACTCTACCCTGAAGCCGTGGCCCGAGCAAGGTTTAAATCTGTGGAATATACTGGTCTCAACGTTCTCCCTTGAATACATTTTCCCGAAGGACGGGGGTTGGTCGCGGTCGCTAGTAGAATACTATTTGTCCCAGCTAACGTACAACACGATAGGCCTCAGCACGCTGACAGGTCTTGTGAAACTAAGTGATTTCGTGAGGTGGTGGCTTCGTCAAGCAGGCTACTGGAACAACACTCTGGGCCAGCCGGGCTCTTACAGTACTCTAACCAATATCCCGATCGGTTTGGTGGTGTCGAATCCATACAACCATAATTTCATTTTAGACTTAGAGCTCAACTGGTATAATTTAACGACCGAATACCATGGTATAAGCTTCGTGGGGATGAAGGTCTCTGGCTCTAATTTAAGAATTTTCCAGAGCGGCTTCCGAAGAGTATCTGTCGCATCTGTCGACTTATTGAACGGGACTTATGGAACACTATTCTTAATGGTGCCAACGATATTCACTTATGGCGGCGACGGCCTCGCGTACACGTGGTATATCACTGAGAATCAAACTCACTATATTGCTATACCCTCGATCACCTTCATACCTGTCTTCTGGATAACAGGGCTTCAACTAGAGGAGACCTGGATATACCGGTATCCCGGGGCCAGAGATCCTCTCCCGCCGAATCTAAGCGACCTTACGTGGAATATGAGCGGGAGCGTTCTATTAGAGCGCACATTGGGTAGTGAATGGAGCGTTTTAGACCAAAACAATTACAACGATACGGATGAAGGAAACCCCGGTGTCGTTTTTAACATCATGTACAAGGTTGTAGTTATGGTGCTCTCAAGCATATTCACCTCGGGGCTAGCTACTGTAAGTCTGTTGCTTCAGAGGGTAATCGGGCTTGTGCTCTTTATTGCCCGCTTCGTCAACATCGACTATTACTACCAGAGAGCGACATCTATAAATGTGATTTTAGGAGGCAGGTCACTAGAGAATACCTACATCCCCGTCCAGGTGGAGAAGGATACTGCGGTGTCAATGTTCTACAAGTACCCGCCTCTTAAACTCGTCTACTGGGTTACAATAGACCCCAGTGGAGCCCCGCCGCCGTCCCCACCCGGCTCTCCAGGCCCGTCACCAACTCAGTCTTCTCTCATAGGATGATTTTTCTAAACTCTCTTTCACCTCGTCCAGCAACTCTATCCCCTTGATTCACGCATGCCGTAGTTTTCCAGGGTAGAATATTCCTTAATTGATTTAGCGGATTGAAGCCTGGGGGACGGCCGTCTCCGAGTGGATATTAATATAATGGAGGTAGTCTGAATATTAACCGTAGAGCCAACGAGATGTTTTCCAGGCGGGGGTTTATTTGAGTGAGAGCGTTTTCAATAGTGTGCTGGTTATTTTCAAGCCTAGCCAGAAGTGTATTGAGACTGCGAGGAAGACCTCCGACTACCTTAGGCGTCTTGGCGTGGAGGTAGAAACAATTTGGGTCGACGACTTCATCAGGCTGGAGAGCAGGAGTTTCCCTTTGATCGTTTTAGTGGGCGGAGACGGGACTTTCCTAAGGTTCTCGCGCCTAACTAACGGGGAATCGCCTCTCATACTCCCAATACCGTGCGGCAGGAGGCTTGCCTTCTACGAGGAGATACCCCTCGGGGAGCTTGAGTCCTACATCGACAGGGTCTTCCACGGCGACTTCTACATCGAGCACCTCCCCAGGGTCAAGGCGAGAGTGGAGAAAATGGAGCTGAACGCTTTAAACGAGGTTCTAGTAGCCAACATCGACCAGGGTAGGGTGGGTAGCTTCAAGCTGACTATACACACGCCTTCAACGGCAACCGAGGTGAGTGTAGACTGCGACGGGGTTATAGTAGGCCCCAGCCCGGGTTCCTCAGCTTATAATCTATCCGCGAGAGGCCCTTTAATCGAGTCCACGTACCCGAGCATCTTCATTAATTTCCTGAACCCTCTACAACTAAACTTGGCCCCAGTCATCCTACCCTTCCTAAGCAGGGTTAGAGTTGAGGCGGCAACTATTTCATCGCTCTACATAGATGGTGATAGGATAACCACAATCCACGACGTGCCTGTTGAAGTGTCGGCTTCATGGGAGTGGTTGAGGGTCATAAGATTCAATACACCCAGACGAGGGTTGTTTAATGTCCTCGCAAAGAGGGTTCTCTGAGAGCAGGCTAGCAGTAATCGGGGATACCGGGGCCTTACTAGCCAGGGTATATTACATGCTACCCTCCTACAAGTTCGAGTTCTACACGACCAGTGCGTGCTTCAAGGAGGTTAAAGACGCCGAGAACCGGGAGACCCTTCTGAATGCTCTCGAGCTAGGTTTAGTGAAGGTGGTTGACGCGGGGGATGAGTATATTTCCAGGGCGGTTGAGGAGGCTAAATCCATCGGTGAGCTGAGCAGGCTCTCCGAGGCGGATTTAAGCGTTATAGCCCTCGCGCTCGAGTTAGCTGGAAAACGCAACGTAGTCGTATTAACCGACGACTACAGCCTCCAGAACACTCTACACCACTTGGGGTTAAGCTTCAAGCCTGTGAGGACAGAGGGGATTAAACAGTCGTTCAGGTACAGGGAGTACTGCCCTGTCTGCGGGTATGTCCCCGGGAAACCTGGGGAGAAGACATGCCCTATATGCGGCTCGCCTATTAGGAGGATTAGGGTTTCCTGAGCAAGCTAATGTAGAAACCAGGCATGTCGTCTTTAAGGGGGTGGAACCTGTATGCTACTGTCTCGTTGAAGTAAACTCTCTCGGCCCTGGGCACAAAACCCGCCTCCTCAGCCTTCAACCCCAGGGATCTAACAGCGTATAAAGTGTTCTCCTCGTTTTCAACTCTAGTCAGCGTGCATGTAGAGTATATTAAAAGCCCCTTGTCTCTGAGAAGCATCCTAGCCACCTTGATAAACTGCCTCTGGTAGTCAGCGAGGTTAACCGCGTCTCTGAAAGTCTTCTTAAAAGACAACCTGGGTCTAACCCCGAGATTCGAGCAGGGCGGGTCGATTAAAACTTTGTCGACTCTTCCTTCAAGCCTCATAAACAAGTCGAGATATCGTGAATCAAATGGTATGGTTAAAACATTGGTTTTCAAACCCATTCTACCCAGGTTCTCCTCGAGTTTTTCAACCTTCCCAACACTCCTGTCAACAGCTACAACGAGGGCCCTACCCTTCGATAACTGGACTATGTGGCTTGTCTTACCCCCGGGGCTGGCGTTCATGTCTAAGACTAGTTCAGCCCTCGGGTTGACTAGCCTGCCAACAACCATTGAGGGGAAGCTCTGCGGGTATATTAGGCCCATCCTGTATTCGGGTAGCTCTGCTATCGGGGGTGCTCTGTAGGGGGATCTAATGTTAACGGCGACGAGGCCCTTCTTCATACCCCTTAGCTCGCTAGATGACACGTAGGCTTCCAGCACAGCAATGGGCCTGCCTTCCCTGGTGACAGCCGTTAAAATCTCGCCTTTACCAAACTCGTCGTATCCGACTATCCCGGGCCTATATAGGTTGGCGCCTAGGAGGAGGGACTCTGCGGCAAAATCGTCGACGACAACATGTCTTCCAACATCCTCCACTTTGTAAGGGCCCTGGAGTTCAATGTAGACTGCCTCCTCGAAAAACTCGTCTCGCCTAGCTTCAACCCCTTTCTTTCTAAGGGATTCAATTACATCCTCTGTAGTCGTTCTAGTAGTGTTGACCCTCAAGTAGAGCCTTCTAGGAGGCTCCCTCAGCTTCTCGACTAAGGCGTCAGTAAGGCTCCCGTAAACCCTCTTCAACTCCAGGTAAAGTCTCTTGTCCACGCCGGAGACGCCTCTCAACCCGCCTAAACCCTGTCAAGTTCATTTTTATTATCCAATTTACCAAATCTATATCATCAGGGTGATGGCTTTGAGCACTACTAGAATCACAGATGAGGATCTGAAGAAGGCTCTCCTGGAGAAGGAGAAGAAGCCTAGCGACGAGAAGCAGAGGTGGGTTCAGAAAATGATTAAGAAGGCGAAGCAATACCATAAGATATGCCCCTATTACGATAAGAGGACCAAAATGTGTTTCCTGACCCTGGGCACAAAGTGTGACAGAGAAGGGAAATTTGATGTCTGCCCAATATTCAAATCCTTCCTAGAGAAGAAATACGACGAATACAAGGCTAAAAACCAGCCTCTCCCACTAGACTTCACCGACGTTGTCGCTTCACCATTCTAAGAGCTGGTGGGCGAGTTGAGCGGGAGAGAGTTTTTGGTTAGAGATCTCGACAAGATGTGGTTTGAGTATGATAAGCAGAACGATATCCTGTACATCAACTTCGGGGAGTCAGCTGAGGAGGCTGACGAGGAGTTTCTAAGTGAGAACGGTGAGATAGCTTTCAGAATCAAGGATGGGCGTATCGTCTCGATCATGATTATAGGCTTCAGCTCTAAAGCAGGTATAACCGTAATCTAGCCTTTAACAATGTGTTGTCGGAACCGGTTAAAAGCTGAAGAGACTTCTATCAACCCTGTTTCACTCGGAATCTACAGTGCCTGTCGCTTCGGGCGGTTTCAGTTTTTCATCCAATATCACTTTCATCAACGCGAGCTTCTTCATCACAAGGTTCATGTAATCGATTATTATATTCCTATTGAAACCCATCTTCTCAGCTCTATTCAAAACAATGTTCTCGACAACACTGTACTTACCGTATTTCTCGTTGAGGTCTTTCCATGGTATACCGGTCATAGCTTTAATTACATCGTTGTCTAATGGTAGGTAGCCTTTGAGCATCATGAAGGCTATGATAGGGTAGCCTATGTAACCCCTGAGGATAGTCCCGTTATCGTTGCTGAACACCCTGAAAGTGTTATCGCCCTCCTTGACTACTACAACAGTGTACTCCTTCTCCCCTCTACTCGAAGTAATTTTCGCCGTGTTATCATTCAATATTTGTATTCTCGAATCCCCGATACTACCGGCGGCTTCAAGTATCTTAATTCGAGGGGGCTTCGACAATGTTTTCAACGTTTGTGAGTCACCTCAATCCATTTTGAGAACAAGGGGGGAATCCGATACTTTAGTAGCCTCCCCCTCAATTCTCTGCCCGATCCCGAGCCTCATTAACTCGTTATATTTTTCCTCTGAGACCAGCAAAATAAACTCGGCGGGCTCTCCATCGACACTGCCATATACGTGTATTCTTCTTGTGTCCGGCGCGTCGAAGGAGACTATCACACCCTCAAACCTGGCTTTCATCTACCCTTACCTAGAAATAAGCTTGTCACTGGAGTAAAAAATACTTTATGTTTAAGCAAAGTGTTTTGTTATATTAACGTTCCTGACTAAAGCATATGGGGAGCGCGTGGGCACTCTAACCTCCCACCACATCACATCGTAGGTTTCTCTAGACAACCCCTCTATGTTATTCAGTAGTCTTGGTAGTTTATCCGCGATCCTTATTCTCTCAACAGGCTTCACTATTCTCCCAGACTCTATGAGAAATATCGCGTCTCTACCGATCGTCGAGAAAACCCCTTCGGCATAGTTCTGTAGCCTGGTATACCAGTTGTTTGTTACAAGCAACCCCCTCTTGACCTCCGAGATCAACTCTTCGAGTTTAAACCCGCCGCCCCCTATAACCAGGTTCCACGGCCTTGGATGCACCCACCCCGCGTTGCCTGTCGACTCGGTGTTGAATTTCAACGCGGTCTTCGTGTTATGGAGGATGTTTTTGAGCAGGCCTTTCTCCACAATAGGCTTGTCGAATGTCGCAACCGCCTCGTCGTCGAAGACTGTTGAGAAGGGTAGCTTATCGTCTCTTGGAGCATCGTATATGCTTAAGAGGGGTGACGCCACTTGGTCGCCTATCTTTTTGTCAATGAATATAGACATGCCTGTTAGAACTGAAAGCCCTGTTGACATCCATGCCATCACATTCATCAGTTGCGAGAAGACTAGTGGGGATAGGATAACATCGTAGACGCCGGGCTCGACGCTGCTCCTACCTCTGCTTTCGTAGGCGAGCTCCGAGGCCTTTAAGGCAACCTCCTCTATCCTACTCCTGTCGAGCACCCTGGACGCAAAGCCCCATTGCCCGCTCCCGTCTTCCTTAAAACTCCTCATGTATGTTTCTACACCCGTAGACTCCTCCACGATTTGCGCCCCGGTAGATGTCGTCAGGTGCCTTCTCCTATTCCACAAGTCTATTTTACCCGCTGTGAAATCAATGCTATGCTCTCTACTCGATGCTTCGAGAAGTAGCTCTACGAGCCCCGAGGGATCCTTCATCGCCTCAACTATCTTATCGTCGACTCTCGAGTAGAAGCCGCTTCTAACGCCCGGCTGAGGTAGCGGGGCGTACAACTCGCTCTCCGAGACCCTGTCTACGAGGAGGCTAATCTCCCCCAACAATTTGTCGGCGTCCCCGATCTTGTCGAGCTGGAATATCCCTGTGAAAACTTTCCTACCCTTGCTCAAGTAGATGTTTGCAACAGCAGTCTTCCACTCCTGGGCCACGCTTGGCTGCGTGTTCGCGAATTTAACCATCACCCTGTCAACAACGTCTATTGCTATAGCTACGTCGCTGAACCCCTTCTCCAAAGCCTTCTCCACAAATTTGCCTGCGAGCTCGGAGACGCTCATTTAAATCACCCTGGTGCCTGACCCAGCTTCACCTTACTCAATTTGACATCCGGCCCGCCGAACCAGACGGGGACTCCCTGACTCGGCTCTCCTTTACCGCAGGTTCCTGTGTAAAACCTCAGATCCCTAGACTTCGCCACTATACTGCTGTAGAAAGCCTTAGTGGTTATCTCGAGAACAGGATTCCTGACGAAACCCTTTATCTCCCCGTTCTCGATTAAGTATGCTTCCAGCCCCACGTACCTTTGGCTCCACCTCTCATCATCGATATTCCACTCCATGTACGACTTAATGTAAACACCAAGCTTCACATCTTCGATTAACTCTTCTAGGGAAAGGTCTCCGGGTGTGATATACGTGTTGGACATTCTTATAATTGGCTCGCTCGCGTAGTTCATAGCCCGCGCAGACCCATTTGACTCTGTGTTGTATTCCGCGGCTGTGAACCTGTTGTGTAAGTGCTCGTAGACCACTCCCTCCCTGTACAAGTACTTCGGCCTAGCAGCAACGCCCTCGTCGTCGTATAGGAAGAAGCCGTAGCTACCGGGTATTGTTGGATCGTCTACTACTGTAGCGTTCTCGTTCCCTATCTTAAACCCTTTCATACCCTTCTTTATGAAGCTTAAACCTGCTTGAGCAGCCTCTCTCCCGAGGATTCTATCCGCCTCGCTTGGATGCCCAGCCGACTCGTGTGCTACCAACCCGACTATCTCGCTACCGACTATAACGTCAAGAGGCTCGCTCGGCGGGGTTTTGCCTTCCAAGAGCACTCTTTCAAGTACCCCGGCCTCCCTGGACACGACGTCGGATAGCTTCCACGACTCAACCAGCTCGAAGCCTCCGCTACCCCCGTAGTCTTGCCACCTCTGGACCGAACCTTTCTGCGGGTGGGCTATCACCATGTTGTACCCCAAGTACACTCTTGGGATGAAACTCCTAACATAGGCCCCCTCGCTGGTCATTATTATTTTTTCTTCAGCGCTCTCCTCGTACTCGTTGAACATCACTTTCACAGAGGCCTCCTTCACAGCCCCCCTACTCCATTTCCAGAGCTCGTTGAACAGGCTTATTTTCTCGTCTATTGGCACGCTATCAAAACTTTTCTTGGCGGAGACGCTGTAGCTTACACGCCCGACTCTACCCGGCCCCAGCTCCAGGGGCTTCTTCATAAATTTGCTGAGGCTCCTAGCGGTCTCCACGGCTTTCCTAGCCGTCTCGAGGACGCTCTCGCTGTCCAGCCTATTCGTTGAGGCGAAGCCTAAAGCACCGTCAACGAGGACTCTCACGCTGATACCCTCAGCTATCTCCTCCGCGGAGTCTATCAGGTTCCCGTTCCTTGCTCTGAGAGTGAAGTAGGTATTCCTATGATACCTAGCCTCAACGTATTTTGCACCCCTAGAAGAGGCTTCGCTTATCGCCTTCTCAAGGAGATCTTCCAATTGAATACACCTTGTAAATATTAAAAACTACGCCGTAACTAAATAAATTTAGTTACGTTGGAGTGGTTGGGACGATGACTGCTGAGAATATCCAGGAATACACGTTGAGTACGGGTATAATTATAGCGGGGGCATACGCCGATAAAATTCGGAAGACGCTGTTCGCACAGCTCAGAGATTTAACAAAGAATAATAGAGATATGGCTAGAGAGGCGGCTAGAGCTTCCGCAGAGTTGAATAGGTTGCTCTACTATCTGATCGTAGACGAGCTCAAGAGCGATAAGGGGGATGCTGTTAGGGTAAGAATAAAGTACAAAGTATATCCCGATAGAAACTATATTGAGTGGGATTACGACAGCCTTGTCGTCGAATACTTCAAGAGACTCAGCGACGAGGAGGTGGGTAAGTCTCTGAGGAAAGTGTTAAACGAGAGGTTGAAGGAGGTTCAAGAAGCGTTCGGCAAAAAACCGCCCGCCCCAGAACAGCTTCAGACGGGCGAGGTCGCGGGGGCCGGGCCGTCCAAGGGTGAAGAGGTGAAAGAGACCCCGGCTCCGCCGGCGGAGTCGGCTGGTTTCACTATAGGCGGGTTGGCGGAGATGGGCGAGACATCCCTGGGCACTATCTTGCTTAAAATTGAGGATCCAAAGGGGGAGTCGCTGGGTGTAGTTGAACTAAGCGAGAGGGAAGGGAAAGTTGTAGGTGAAGCCCTAGTAGTCTACGGTGGTGAAGGATACAGAGCGTTAATATCCCTGGAGGGAAGTGTCGAGAAAGCCCTAGAGAATAAAGACCTGATAATAGAGGAGTTGAGGAAGGCGAGGTTCGTCAAGATAAGCAAGCAGGACGCGGAGAACTTTATCAGGGAAAAAATGAGCATGATCTCCTAGGCTCTAAGGTACTCCCTGTAGCTGGAATTAATTTTTTCGACGAACTTATCGAAAACTTCAATCCCGACCCTTGCCCCAGCAGCAAACGGGTGCCCGCCTCCCTGTATATCGAGCTCCCTGCTTATCCTCCTGATCAGTTTGTTTAAGTCCACTTTATCGCTCCTCAAACTCATCACTAGCATCCTCCCCCTTGTCTCGAAAGCAAGCCCTATCAACCCGCCCCCGTAAATCCTAGCGTAGTTAGCCGCTCTCCCCACACTTCCCGGAGGGTTCTTCACTATTGATACAACGCCTTTATTGTAAACTGTCCTCTTCACGCTCAACCTAAGGTCTTCGTCCAGCATACTCTGCTTAACCGCCCTAGAGGCGAGATCGCTTATAGAGCTTGGGAGGGTGTTGGAGCTGAGGGCGTTTAGGATTTCTCTCTTGAAATCGTATTGTCTGCCGGTATGTTCAAGCCCCTGGACTAGCACACCAGCCTCATAGTAAACAAACCTCCTATCCCACCTCGCCAATTGGTCTCTCACCCAGGGGGTTTCATCGATGTAGTCGGCTATGGCGCCGTAGAGGCCGATCCTAGAGTAGTCTGGGTCGAGGTGTTTCTCAACATACTTGAAGACAAGCTCTGAGGCGGAGCAACACGTGTCATGTATAAACTCCACGTTCCCCGGTTGCCTGAAATCCTCTGGGAGAGGGTGGTGGTCTATGTAGACAACCTTCCCTTCTGATCCGCGTCTCTCCAATATCTCCAGTACCTGCTTGTAGGTCTTCTCATCTAGAGCTATATCCGCTATGTAAATATCGTCTCCTTGCCTCGTGAACTCCTCGAGGTCTTTCGCCAGCCCCGCAGGGTTTGTGAAGTACACTGCGACATCCCCTTTCCTTCCAAGGTATGCTTTCAATAAAGCACCGCTACAGACACCGTCGCTATCTCCGTGGACGAGGAGTTTGATCAGGTAAACCACCTTAAAGGGCTATGCGTCAGCCCCGCGCGGATACTTCACTGCTCAGACCTGCCACGTCTCTTCATCCTAAGATGATTATAGTTTCCTCCACGCCTAATAACCTAACCCACTCGCTTAAATAACCACCAAAGGCTATTCCTGGAAGGGGGTTAATGCCGGGCGGTATAGATGTCGGTAAAGCCCCGGAGGACATATTAAGTCTCCCCAACGAGGATATAGTCAACGAGTTTCTAGCAGTTCTAGAGGCCTCCGGCGCCAGCCAGGATACTATTAAGGCGTACAAGTCAGCCTTGTACGATTTCATCTCATTTCTCAAAGGGAAACCACTAAGGGAGGTAACTCTCAGGGATGTGGTGGCGTGGAGGAATGAGAGGTTGAAGAACGGGTTTAATTGGAAGAGGACGGAGAGCAAAGACTCGTGGCTGGCGACCCTACACTATTATACGATTTTCCTGAAGAAGTTCTTCAAGTGGCTCGGCTTAAATCTGTCGGTACCCTCTGTTAAGAAACCCGCGAAGAAGATCGAGGCTTTGAGCGATGAGGAGGTGAGTAAACTCCTCGCGGCTGCTACCAGGGTTGAGGAGAAGCTCATATTGAAGCTGCTCTTAGATACAGGTCTTAGAAGTAGGGAGCTCCTCTCCCTTAGGGTCTCGGACATAAACTTCGATGAGAGGGTGATAAGGGTTAGGGAGGCGAAGTACGGTAGAGAGCGGTATGTGACTGCGACGCAAGAGACTTTCGAGATGGTTAAGGCGTATGTTAAACTACTGAACTTAAACCCAGGAGACAAACTCTTCAACCTCACGTACTCAGGGCTATACAAGATGCTGAAGAAGCTGGCTCGGAGGGCTGGTTTAAACGAAGACAGGGTTAGGCCGCATATTCTGAGACACACTTTTGCGACGAGAGCGCTCAGGATGGGTTTAAGCCTCCCCACGTTGCAGAGGATTCTTGGGCACAGCGATATTAAGACAACACAAGTCTACCTACACCTGACAGTTGAGGATCTAAAGAAGGAGTACGCTTCAAAACTTGATGTGGCCGGCAAGGCTTCAAAGTACTGTGTTAGTTGCGGCAGGCCTATACCGGCAGACGCGTTGTACTGTCCCTACTGCGGGGCTAGGCAGACCATCGACGAGGGGGCAACGGCCTCAACAGTATGAGATTTAAACGTATTCGTCTAGAAACCTAGCTACAAGAAGCTTGAGTACGGCATGGTACTCGGGGTTCCTCTTCCTATACTCGCTTACAAGGTTTTCGCCATCGACGGTAGGGTACTCGTCTCGGTAGTTCGCAAGAGTTGTTTCAAGCTCATCGGTAAACGAGATTACGGCTACATCGTTGACAGGTATCCTCCATTTCTCCCCACTGTATTTAACTCGTAGGAGAGCCTTTAAGTAATCTTCATCGCTCTTAGGCTGGCTTAGTTCAACTCGGTAATAAGGTGTTATGAAGTGTACAACCGCATACCCGTGTGTAGTATTGTCCTTCAGTATTTTCAATGTCGTAACCTCGCTCTCATCTGCTAGCACGGTCGAGGGAGCTTCTTCAACATTAAAGCCGTTCTTCTTGAAATCTTCTATAAGCTTATCCACATCTTTCACAACAACCCTCAGGACTTTCACCAATCCCTAATTCACCGATTTTAATTACGGTGAAGAACTCTATTAATTTGAATGGTGCTCCTATGGAGTTATCAGTAATAGGTCGGGGGATTTTCGAGGAAGAGATCGTCTCAGGTTCTAGGCGGGAAGAAAGAGCCGTTAAAGCCCTTGGAGATATGTTTAAGGAGGTGGCAGACTGGGTTAAGACTTTTGATACACCCGTGGTTTCATGGGTTGAGGAGGAGTGTCTGATCGAAGCTAACGAAAGGGTTTTCAAATGCTCTATTCTACCACCGGGCGTAGACTTCGAGGTTGAGGGAAGGATGGTTACGAATATTAGGCAAGCATTGTTGGTTGAGGAACCAGTTCTCCTTCTGGGGGTGAGAGGATGGGGGCTCATTCTCAATAGAGTTCTCCAGAGGGTTTCAGACGGAAGGTTGAAGGCGGTTATAATATACGACCCTTTATCCGACTCCTATAAAAGGGAGGTGGTATCGGGTTCAAGTGGTCTCTCCCTTCATACAGGATCCCCCTTCCCAATCCCAGTGGTCTCTGTTAGAAAGAGTGATGTAAGGGATTTGCTTCAAACAGCATCGGGCTGTAGAATACGCATTTACGGGAGAGCCAGGCTCGTTAGAGACGCTGTTGGTAGGACATTGGTGGCGGGGGTCAATGGTAGAGGGGAACTGGAGGTGCATGCATCCGCTCACCATGACCACTGGTTTAATGGTGTATACGATGATCTAATAGGTTTAGAAGCCCTACTAGGTCTGGCTAGGAGGCTCAGGGGTGCGGGGAATACAGCTAATGTTACCATAATCAGCTTCACAGCAAGAGAGTTCGGCTCACCGATACTGCCCTCCTGGTACTGGTCGTGGGGTAGCAGGTTCTTCACTGAGACCTTAGAGTCTAAGGGGCATATTGACAAGGTCGTAGCTAACATTACGATAGACAACTTAACCGGGAGCACGCTGAGGGCTTCATACCATCCATTCCTCTTTAAATGCGTGAAGGAAGTGAAGGGTGCCGGCGTAGTGGATGAGGGTCTACGCTTCCTACCCTACCTCGACTCATACAGTTATTTACACCGCGGGGTGCCCTCCGTCGCGCTGCACAACCAGCCCGAGCATTTAATGAGAGGCCACCTCGATCATCAAGAGGGTTCACACTTCGAGAACACTGTAGTCAACCTGGTAGATGTATCCATGAGGCTAGTCTCATGTCTTTCCAAGCTAGAAGACTACGACTTAGAACCCGTCTCAAACATGTTGACATCATACGCAGAGTCCGAGGCACGATATCTAGCTGGCAAAATCATGTTAATGCTAAACTCCGTTAAGGGGTTTAGGAGGAGGGCGAGCGTGCTCCAGGAGTTTTCTCCAACGATAATATCATATCAGCCGAAGCTAGAGATCAATTATGGTTTACTCGAAGACCTAAACACTATATTGAAAGCGATCGAGGCGATCGAGAGAAACAACTATGGGGGTTTCCTAGTAGAGGACTTGGATGACGGCCCTCTGATAGATGTTTACGTCGACGAGTATACAAGGGATACTGTAGCTAGGGTTCTACGCGAGGTGTTTAAGCATCGGGTCAGGCTTCACCTAGCGAAGTCGAATAAAGTAGTAGCCAGGATTCTCGGTGTTGAGGTTTGAGTTGCTTAACTGAGGTGGCTACACTAATCTCAAGAGACATCTCTCGAGGTCCCCGGTCCCATCATCTCAACGATACCTCTGAGATATCGAGTTACTGTAGATGAGCAGGGTTAGAACAAATTCGGGCCTCTCACACCAGTAATCGTGTAGACCTCTCTTAGCAGTACGGAGAACACAGGGCTACGGGTATCAATAAAACAATATTGGAGATCAGTCACAGGCTTGTTGAAAGCTATTTAAAGTTCACGAATTCATTAAGATAGGGTCAAGGTGTATGCTTTGTCGAGGATAGATAAATTCAGCGACTTCCCGGAGTGGTATCACAGCATTCTACGAGATGCTGACATAGTTGATGTAAGATACCCCCTTAAAGGAATGATTGTGTGGAGACCTTACGGCTTGAAAGCCCTAAGATTGGCTCAGAGAATCCTAGTTGAACTGCTTGAGGGGACAGGCCACCAGGAGGCGTATTTTCCAACGCTCATACCAGAATCAGTTTTCTCGAGGGAGAAGGATTTCCTCGAGGGCTTTGGTGGAGAAACCTTTGTTGTTGAAGGGACTATGAGTAAGAAGTTTAATGAGCGGCTCTTCGTGAGACCCACAAGCGAGACCGTCATGTACTATATGTGGAATTTGTGGATCAAGGGGAGAAAAGACCTGCCGCTCAAAATCTACCAGGTGGTTAATGTCTTCCGTTATGAGACTAAGATGACCCACCCTATCCTAAGGGTCAGAGAGATAATGGGGTTTATCGAGGCCCACACGGCACATGCTACAAGAGAGGAAGCTGAAGCTCAGATCAGAGAGGCTTTAACGATATACAAGCAGTTCTTTGACAGACTCCTACTCCCGTACTTTATAGTGAAGACACCCCCATGGGACACCTTTGCGGGTGCAGAGTACAACTATGATTTCATCACGGTAGCCCCTGATGGGAAAGGCCTTGAACTGGGTAGTGTGATCAATCTGGGCCAGAGATTCTCAAAGGCTTTCGATATTAAGTTCCTCGATAGTGATGGGCAGTACAAGCATATTTTCCAGACATGTTACGGTGTAAGCGAGAGAGTTCTAGGTGCTGTGATAGCTGTCCACGGGGATGAGAGAGGCCTTTTCTTCCCCCCTGTTATAGCACCCGTACAAGCGGTGATAGTGCCCATCTACAGGGAGGGTGAGGAGGATGTCGTGGAGTACTCCAAGAGAATCCTAGGGGTTCTAAGGGAGAGTGGTGTGAGAGCACACTTGGACTTAGACACCGAGCACTCCCCGGGCTGGAAATACTACTACTGGGAGCTGAAGGGTGTTCCTACACGTATTGAAGTGGGTAGGAGGGAGCTGGCTAGTAGAACTGTTACAATAGTGAGGAGAGATACGTTGGAAAGGTTGACAGTGCCTTTTGAAAGAATCGTGGAGGCTCTGAAAGAAACTTGGATTAGGATTGATGAATCTCTTAAAGCAAGGGCCCTAGATTACCTGGCAAAGCTAACGGTGATCCCCCATGTTAAGCCTAGATCAGAGAAAGGTCTCATAATAGCACCATGGGATGGGAGCCGGGAATGCGCTGAGAAGCTTGAGTCGAATTATGGCAGAAGCCTGCTGGGGGAAATCGTTGAGTCGCCTTTACAACTACCGCCCCTAAGCGAATTCGAGAGCCATTGCGATAAAAAACCAGACAGATACGCGTTACTCGGTGTAACCTATTAGATCGATTAGATCGAGGTATTTATAAAAGAGTCTAAGATTTTCATAATTCTACGAGTAGGTGGTTAAGGTGAGCGAGTACATAAAACAATTTAAAATCCAGCTGGCGAGCAAGGTTCGCGGAGTAAGTTTCCAGGACAAGGGGGCAAACATCACCTCCGTGCTGGTAGGAGGTGCTGTTAAAGCAGTGGTGAAAGATGAGGGAGACTACGTTGTCCTCAGCGTCGAGAACAAGGAGTTAAAGTACGATAAATGGTATACAAAACCACAGCACCTCGCAGACACTGTTGCCGTTTACCTGAGTACGAAAAAGTGAAGTCTAAGAAGAAGTTTTCCTACACAACGATATTTTTCTAATTTCGAAGTGAGCCTCGTACTCGCTTAAAATCCTGGGCGCCCCCTCTACTCTCAGCGCGTACTTGAATAACGGCATGTCTACGACAAATGTCTCTGCCTCCCCTCCCTCGAAGGATGGGTTGAAACCATACTTCCTCGAAAACCTGATGATCGTATCGACATCCTCTCTATCCAGGACTTTACCTAGTAGTCTATGCGGTAGCCCCATCGTTGTTATAGAGATGATCATAAACTTAATCCCACTATCTAGCAACATGTATAGGTACTCCTCCTGGTTCAACCCCCATAGAGGCGAGTATGTTTCCAGACCTATTTTTCTAGAAATCTCCTCGAACGCCCTCTTCTGGAACCTGCTCCCGATACCCCCTGTCACCACGTGTGTAATACCATACCTTGCTTTCACCCTCTCTAGGATTTTCTCTAAAGCGTCTTTTTCCATGTTCTCGTTCGCTACGCTAATACTCTCAAGCGGTATTCCTAGGGAATATGCTTGAAGGCTTACCGCGCTGAATAATGGTCTATGATACAACATCGAATAATCGTAGAGTGGTTGAACCGAGACCAATGATACCACCTTGAAACCGTTTTCAAGAGCTTTTATTAGAGCCATAGAAGAGTCTTTGCCACCAGTGTAAAGTAGAGCCGCCTTGGTTATCTACATCACCCAATTTAAATAATATTGAATTGTAAATGGGGTGTTTAAGCACGCGTGTCTACGTATTATCGGGGGGTAGAGGAGCTAGGAGGGGTTTCTATTCCAGAAGGGGGCTGGCGCTTGGGATAGAGTATGAGGATAAATACCTGCTCTTCGACACAGGCCCCGACTCTTCCCTCCTATCCTCCAACTCCACGCAAGCAGGTTTCCCATTGAACCTAGTCGACTTTGTGGTTATCTCTCATTCACACACCCCGCACATAGGGGGTCTGGAAGCTGTTGGATGGGAATCCCCCTTCACCAAAGCTTTCCTCCCTTATGGCTCGTTAGAGAATTTAGGTAAGCAAGTGTGGAGGAAACAGTTAACCCCCGTCGAGGTGGTCAGGGAGACCGAGATTGTGAAAGGGGTTTTTGTCTCCAGGCCCTACCACGGGCCTCCCTGGGAGCATTTCCTGCTCGTGGAGTCCGGTGAGGGTGTGGGAGAGTATATTTTATTCTCTGGGTGCTTCCACCCTGGTGTGGACGTTGTTTTAAACGATCTCGAGAAGAAGTTCAGGATTAGGGCCGTGGTCGGGGGATTCCATTTGGAGCAAGCACCTTTCAACGTGGTTGAAAGAGTAGCTGAAGCCCTGGCTTTGAGGCTCGGTATAAGAGAGGTATACCCATTACACTGTAGTGGCAGTTTAATCGGCGATATTCTATCCAAGGAATATAATGTACGAGTCACTTATTTGAACACAGGCGATACAATTGAACTCTAATCCTCAGAGTGAGTTGGAGAAGCTTGTCTGGGCTATGAGAGAGCTATTTCTGCTGGGATTGATAAATACAAGAGGTGGGAACGGAAGTGTTCTCTTAGACGATAAGCATATCGCGATAACACCGAGTGGCTTGGCTAAACAATGGCTTCGAGTAGAGGATCTAGTGATATACAACATTGAGACCGGGGAAATTAAGGGTACGTTAAAACCCTCCATTGAGGTGAACGCGCATGCTCGAACCTACCTGAAGATACGTGAAGCTAGGGCTGTACTACATGCTCACCCGCCCTTAAGTCTTGCTTTAACCGAGCGTTTCAAGAAAATGAAAAAATGGGGAAAAGAAGGTTGGTGGGATACCGGGTTGATAGAAGTCGAGTATAGTGTGGGGAAAGCGGATATCGCCGAGCCACATGAACCCGGGAGCATCGAGTTAGCGGAAGAAGTCTCGAACAAATTAGCTTCTGGCGCTAGAATTGTAATAGTGCCTAAACATGGCGTTTTTTCGTGGGGTAGGAGCGTTGAGGAAGCCATGGATGCTATAGTAGCGTTAGAGCTGGTTGCCAAGTACGTTTTCGCCTTAACGCTCTTAAGGAAATAAATGCGGGGGAGTCGCTATTTAACTCTAATAAACCCTCGCTTCAACCCTGAGATCATTATGCCTATAACGCTCTTAGCATCCCTTATCTCCCCCCTAAAAACCTGGTTCAACGCCTCCCGGAATTCGACCTTTACAGTCTCAATCAACTCGTAGGGTTCAGGCTTAGCCCCCTTGAACTCCAAGTCCTCGGCTTCGTATATATGCATTATCTCCGTGCTGTAACCTGGCACAGGGTAGACTGTTGTGAGTTTAGTTAATTTACGAGGATAGTAGCCCGTTTCCTCCACCAGCTCTCTTCTAGCTGTGTCTTCAGGCTTCTCCCCTTTATCCACGACGCCCGCAGGGAGCTCTAGAATATATCCTCCCAGCGGGGCTCTAAACTGCCTTATCAAAATTATCTCGCTTTCGTTGAGAAAGGGGACTACTACGGAGCTTTCTGGGAACAGAACTATATCTCTGGCAAAACTCCTCTCTTTGTACTGGTATCTCCTCCTAACAACGCTGAACCTTAAGCCCTGAAACACTGTCTTCTCATCTACAACCCTTACCTCGGACTCCACGAAGACACCTCGTTTAACTTTATTTAAAGTAATCGAGGCGGAGATATTATATTTGGTTACAGGTGTCGTGTTTTGAAATTCAGGTTCGGGCCAGCCGGCAAACCCATTTCTTTGAAGTCAGCTGACATCTTGAAAGCACCGGAGTTTCTGAGGGAGCTCGGGTTAGACGCGATGGAGTATGAGGCGGTTAGAGGTGTCAACGTAAGCGAGGAGAAGGCGAGGGCTTTCGGCGAGGAGGCATCTAGGAACAACATCGTGTTAAGCCTTCACGCACCCTATTTTATCAATTTGTCTAGTAAAAACCGGCAGACGGTTGAAGCAAGTATTGAGAGGTTGAAGCAAAGCGTGCTGGCCTCCCACTGGATGGGAGCCTATGTTGTAGTATTTCACCCGGGCTACTACAAGGATATGCCTAGCCGCGAGGAAGCTGTGGCGGCTGTGGTAGGGAACCTTAGGGTTGTGGCTGAGTTCAGGGATTCAATTGGTGCTAGAAACGTTTGGCTTGGACCCGAGACAACGGGGAAGACGTCACAGGTGGGTGATCTAGATGAGACCATAGAGATATCCAGCAAAGTAGAGGGCACGAGGCCTGTGGTAGATTGGGCACACTTGCACGCCAGGTATGAGGGGAAGTTCATCGTTTCGGAAGAAGATGTGCGGGCTGTAGTGGAGAAGATAGAGAAAAATCTGGGAAGCTGGGCTCTCAAACCTCTCCACATGCACTTCTCCAAGATAGAGTACGGGAAGGGTGGGGAGAGGGAACACCATACACTAGGGGAGGCAGAGTACGGCCCCGACTTCAAGCTTGTATGTAGCGTTCTAACAGAGCTGGGCATCGAGGGCGTTTTTATAAGCGAGAGCCCTATTCTAGAACAAGATGCTCTAGTAATGAGGGAGATTTGTACTAAGACGTGTGGTGAAACACGTGCTGGCGAGGCTGAGGAGGAGGCTGAAAAGGAAGGTGGAAGAACTAGGAGGAAGACTAGGAGAGCTAGGGGTTAAACCCGTACACTTGACGATAACAGGGCTATTTCTATCGGTACTCGCGTTTCTTTCATCCCTCAAAAACTCACTCCCCTACTACACGATATTCCTGGCTTTCTCAGGCTTAATGGACATGCTGGACGGCCCTGTGGCTAGAGCTACTGGAAAAGCAAGCCCACTTGGCGCCTTCCTAGACTCGTTCTTGGACAGGGTTTCAGATGCTCTCCTAATAATCTCACTCGTAAATTTCGGGTTGGATTGGGGGTTTGTTACCTCACTCTTAGTGGCATCGCTACTAATAAGCTATTCGAGGGCTAGAGCCGAGTCGCTGGGGGTCTCACTCGAGGGTGTGGGACTGGTGGAGAGAGGTGAAAGGATAATCCTGCTAACGGCTACAGCGGTTCTGCTAGCAGTAAACTTCACCATAGGCTTCGCTACGTTTATCCTATTCCTAGCTCTATCTCTTGAGACAGTCGCGCACAGGTTTATCTACGTGGTCCTGGCTTTAAGGGATTCAAAGCCTCGATAAATCGTAGTGCCCCGTTATCGGGAGAGGCGTCTTGAAGGACACGTACCCGAGTCTAAGGACGTGACTCTTTAAGACACCCACTCTATCCCCACACCTGGTGACAAAATCTTTGTACTCGCCTGGTATGTCGAGCGACGACACGTGTGTTTTATCCATGCGGAGGACTATCTTGGTGTTGGTTAACTGAAGTATTATATCGTGGACATCTGTTGGGCTGTGGGTGCTGAAGACTAAGCCGAGTCCTCTGCTGCGTCCGAGTCTCGCAACCCTGTCTATCATCCCGCTGACGTGTTCGATGAAATCCTCTGAGCCCCCACCCTTGGAGGGGAAGAACCTGTGGGCTTCATCAACGAATATCATCACGGGTTGAGTCTTCGCCTTCTCCCTGCTCTTAATCAATTTCCACTCGAAGACCTTATTCAAGATCCTATAGGCTACTATACCGATAACTTTCTCTGGATCCGCTGGCGAATACTCTTGAAGGAAGTCTAGGTCCACGACTATAGGTAGGCTCGAGAACACGCTCCTATGTTTCTCAAGTATCTCTGAGATAGGTGCCTCGACAAGGAACCCGCCGGTTTCGCCTACGCTGATGTCGAAAACACCTGTGTCTATCAGCGAGCCGAGTTGCCTTAGAATGTTTTCCAGAGTACTCTTGTGAACAGCGAGCTCCTCAACCACTTCTACAAGCCCCCTCCACTTCCCCGTGGTAGCCGACTTGTGTTCAAGGTAGTATCTTGCGGTAGCCAGCATGTCGTAGAGATCAACTATCGTTTTAACCGGGTTGCCGAGGTCTTCCATTCTCTTGAGTAATCTAGATAAAGTGTCCTTTGCTTGCCTGGTGAAATACGGGTTTAAGGCTACGAATTCTTTGGGCGCGAAGTCGCTGAATCTGAAGCTGTAGGGTATAATGTACAGGGTGAAAGAGTCTTCATCCGGGTATTTAACTGTTAGAACCAGCCTTACGAATCTCAGAGGAGACCTGCCAGGCTCCTCGTGTACAACCAGCTCTTTAATACTCCAACCCCAACCAAATCTCTCGAATAACGGGGCATAAGTGTCCGAGATATACATCTCGCTAATCTCCTTTAACGCCTTAGCCCATGTCTCGGAGCCCTTCGCACGCGACTCTGCTACGAGGCTTGTGACAGGTAAAATTACAACCAGCCCGCTCGGCCTACTAGCTTTCATCGAGAAGAACTCGGCGAGCTGTCTATCCTGTAAGGTTGTATCCTCGGGAAACACGGGTTTCAAGGGGATAGTAACGTAGTCTTTATTCGGGTCTAAGATAATGATCGTCGGCTCCTCTAGGCTGGGCGTGTTGAAACGGCTGTAGATGGATGCTATCATGTTCTTTAAAAGAGTTGTTTTACCGCTACCGGTTGTACCTAAAACGAGCATATGTTGGTAGAAAGCGTTCACGGGGAGGAATAATGGTACTTGGGCGTCAAATATCGGTCTATCCCCGGAGGTTACGAATCCGAGGAACACTCCGTTGGTTGGGAGCCCCAGCATGCACTGGGCTGTCTCAGCATCCCTCGGTTTTATAACAGGGCTCTGAGGCTCCACAACGTAGTTAGCTATACTGACAGACCTCGTGTCGGGGTCGTATGAGAGAAGGGGCTTCGCCCTCACACGGGTCTTGGTCAGCAGGCCTGTCACCTCCGGTGATTGCGAGGGCAGGTATGCCTCGGGGAGTGAGAGCTCGGCTAGGATATCCCTTCTCTCCACAGATACCACTCTGAGGCTTATCACATGGCCCGTCTTCAAGTCTACGACAGCAAGGTAGTTCCCAGCCGATGCTATGTCGGCGAATTTGTCAAAGTATATTAGGGGGTCCACATCGAAAACCACCACACCCCCCTCCTCGTCGATAAGCGAGGGGCTTGTCCTAGAAACATAGCCTATTACATCGCCTAGTTTGGCAGCGGTTTCATAAGCCTTGCTAGCCTTTAAGCTCAGCTCTTTAATAATCTTCTCGCTCATTAGACGCATCCTTACAATTAAGTGTTTGATCTATAGGGTTAAATACTGTAGGGTGGACTCCCGCGTAGCCTCTACCGCAAGGACTATTTGCCTCGTGATAGCCTCGCTCAGCTTTTTAACTCTTTGGTCAGCTAAGAGGATGCTCACCGGTAGGCTCGTCCCAGAGCATATTGAGTCGAAGATCACAGGCTGGAGATCCTCGAGGCTGTTCCTATACCCGATTTCCTCAACCCTGTAGAAAGTGAATGACCCTAAACCACCCCCGGTTAGACGTCTCGGTATACTGAGATACCACATGGTTCTCTCCACGCTGGCGGCGTTGAACCCGCTGGAGACGTGTAGAGGGCCTATAATGATGGGCTTACTCGGCTTTTCGCGGAAGATTCTCTCGGTTAATATGGAAAGATATGCCTGGTCGCTAACGTTCGTGACTCCGAGATTGAAGGGGTCGTCCCGCGAGAGGATATGTGTGTACTGCAACCTTTTAACAACCCCGTAGACCCTGCTAGACAAGTTGATCTTCTCAACTATACTTAGGCGCCTCCTCATCAATACCTCCCAGTTCTCCTTGTAGACATCTATTAACTTGCTACTACCTCTAGCCTCAGTAACCGGGTGTGAGGGTAGGAATAGTGGCCCGTCTAAGAGCACTATCTCCCCCCATTTCGATACCTCGCCGAGGATCATGTTCTCCAAGTTGACTCGATGCTCTTCTAGAGCTAGTGCTTTATTATAGCCCGGCGTGTAAGGCCTCGAAGAAGGATCCTTGTACTCGACGCCTAACTCATCTAGGACTTGGTGATTGAAAGGCTCTACCTCCGGTATAACTAGTATGTATTTGTTATTTGTGTGGGAGAGGAGAGAAGAAGGTGATGGGATATCGTATGCTCTTAAACCAATCCTGCTAACGCCTGTAGCGGCTGCCACCGCTATGAACATGTAGGGGGTATCAACCACTCGGCTACTACTGTCCACCCCCACAGTACTATTAACCGGTGTCTCCCGGCATACACTAGTATCCAGCTCGCTGACCTCCAAGGAGGCTTCTTTGATCCTAGCGGACTCACCTTGGATGGCGAATTCTCTTGACTCCTCGACTCTTACAACCCTAGTCGCATTCCTCCCGATCTCCTGTAGCTTGCTGAATATGTCGGCCGCC
>WYEE01000123.1 GCA_009904025.1 Thermogladius sp.
ATGCGCCGAGATCCACACTAACACTAGAGATAGCAAACTCTGTCTTGGATTGTAGACAAAAACCTGCCGACTACCGTGGTTAGGGTCTGAGAGATCATTGTGAATCTCCCGTGAAGATGTTTTGAACCCTTAGCGTCTCTGCGCAATCCTCTTAAGATAATAGTCCGAGAGCCCGCCTTCACCTAGTCTAGCAATAAATTCCCTGGTAACCTTTACACCGCTTAAAACCCATGGTAGAATCACGTCTAGGAAATTATAGTCAGGGAAGTATATTATCCCGCTTGAAACCCCTATTAAAGGTTTACCATCCTTGTAGGCGATCATACTCATGGTGGTAGGCTTCATAGGGATACCGTAGGCCACAACTTCATCAGCTACTTGCCTTATGGCGAGGTGTGTTCTATCAGTTGGATCCACGCTCATGCCCCCGACAGCTATAACTGCGTCTGAATCACGGAGTAGTTCCTGGGTTTTACCGGCTATCTCCCTCTCGTCGTCTCTCGCGTATAAGACTCTGCCTGCCACACCCCCGTACTCAGCTATCTTCTTCTTCACAACCTCGCTAGCCACATCTTTCTTCAAGCCTTCAACTATCTCAGTCCCAACAATTAGTATGCCGACAACTCTTTTGACTACTGGCTTCAAAGCGAGGATCGGGCTGTGCTCTCTCGCCACAGATATAACATCGTCGAGCACCCTCCTCGAAACCTTCAAGGGTATGACGTCGACTACTGCAGCCAGCTCGCCTGCCCTGAGCAACGACCCGTTTCTCCTAGTTATCACTGCGATGACACCGCCAATATTTACTGCTTCAATACCCTTCGAGTTAACGATGAGAAGACCATTCGAGGAGGATTTGACTAAAGCCTTCCCCTCCTCCCCGGCCTCTACCACAAGGGGCCCGCTCACAATATTCTTAGCCAGCTCTAAAGCGGCTTCCGTCTCGAAGACTTCTTCACCCCTCTCCTCAACCTCCTCTAGCACGTAAACGTAGTAGTGTCCATTACTCTTCATAGCCTCTACGTCCTCCTCTCTGAGGACTTCACCTCTCCTCTTCAAAGCACCCTTCCTATTAGGCGTTATAATAGTGTAGTCCATAGCAAGTCTTCTACCAACAGCTTCTTCAACCGGCAGAAGCTTCATGCCCACCACGCTAAAATGTCGTTTATAAGAGAATTGGCTTTAAAACTCTATAAGGGGAAGAATTGTTAATGCTTTAATAAACATAAAAAACTATTTATACAACTCCCGGGCGTAGTTGTAGGCTTTAACACCGTACATTAGAGCTGGGCCGCCGCCCATGCATACGGCTACTTTAATGACATCGTAGACCTCTTCAAGTCTCGCGCCCGCTTTAAACGCCTCGGCTAGATGCCACTGGATGCAGGGCTCGCATCTAACGGCAATAGCTATTCCAAGAGACATCAACTCCTTAGTTTTATGATCTAGCGCTCTAGCGGACTCGGACTCCTCTACGTAGTGGAGGAATGTCTGGAGCTCAGGGTTCTTACCAGCCAACTCGAGGAGGGTGCGTTTAATTTCCTCCAGGCTTTCAGTGAGGCTTTTACCCTCCATTCGAGCCCTTGTAGAAGTATGTTGACAGATATTAAAAACGATATGGGACTGAAACTACTCCTCGGGTTTTCTCCTTTTAACAGCCCTGTCGAAAACAATCCAGTTCCTATACCATTCCTCATTCTCTTTCTTCAATAGTTCTAAAACCATTTTCATCAAATCCTTACTTGAAATCTCCGTAACATTTTGCTCGAGGAGTTTCCCTTCAACTATCTTCGCAATCTTACGGGCGACACTGACTGGGGCCCCAGTCTTAATAATACTCACGACTATTTTCTCCGGGACGAACTCCTCCTTACTACCGTCTCTCTTCGTCACGTAAATGCCGTTCATTCACCCTCCCCCTTTGTTATATTCTTTGTAAAAAATATATATTCTTTATGCATGAATATGCGTGAAGTTTTGCTATAGAAGTCCACGTATATAGAAATATCCCGTGAATCTCTCCCTACAATTGGAGAGAAATCTTATTCTCTATAATTGTGAAACTAGGCAAATGTGATGGATTATGAGAATCCTGGTTACAGGTGCATCCGGGCAGATAGGTTCCGAGTTGGTGCCGGCTCTAAGAGAAGTATACGGGAGGGATAATGTAGTAGCGTCTAGTAGGCGTAGACGTGGGAGTCTAACGGATCCTTTCGTGGAGCTAG
This sequence comes from Thermogladius sp., assembly GCA_009904025.1. Classification (GTDB taxonomy): domain Archaea; phylum Thermoproteota; class Thermoprotei_A; order Sulfolobales; family Desulfurococcaceae; genus Thermogladius. The sequence continues at coordinate 2,226 of WYEE01000123.1, forward strand.
ATGTGCTGAGGAGAGATGAGTTGGAGAGGGTTGTGAGAGACTACAAGATAGAAGCGATAGTACACCTAGCGGCTGTTCTCTCAGCTAAGGGGGAGCAGGATCCCGCGCTCGCTTGGGATGTGAACACCAATGGCACTATAAACGTCCTCGAAGTAGCCAGGGCGAATAAGCTTGAGATGGTTGTGATCCCCAGTAGCATTGCTGTCTACGGTCCCGAGACACCCGATAACCCGGGTGATATAACCATCATGAAGCCTAAGACGATCTACGGGATCAGCAAGGTTGTAACAGAGCTCCTCGGAGAATACTACTACTCGAGGTACGGCCTCGACGTCAGGGGGCCTAGGCTACCAGGGGTTATCAGCTGGAAGACGCCCCCGGGCGGTGGTACGACAGACTATGCTGTCGAAGCCTTCTACGAGGCTGTCAAGAGGAGGGAGTACACTTTCTGGGTGAGGCCGGACACTAGGCTACCGATGATATACATGCCTGACACGATAAAGGCTTTCCTGCTTCTCATGAAAGCTGAATCAAGCTCTCTTACAGCGAGGTTCTACAATGTCCAGGGCATGAGTTTCACGGCTAGAGAGCTGGCTGAAACGATAAGGAAATTCATACCCGAGTTCAAAGCAGACTTCAAACCGGATCCATTGAGGCAGAAAATAGCTGATTTATGGCCTAAGAGTATTGATGACAGTAGGGCTAGAAGAGACTGGGGTTGGAAGCCGGAGTGGGATCTCGAGTCTATGGCCAGGGATATGATCGAGAACCTGAGGAGGGTGCTCGTTGAATCAGGCTAGTTCTCAGTTGGGACATACGGATATGTTTTGGTAGCCTGTTCACGTATGATAGGTTTATATCTAAACTATGAAATTATACCAACACGGTGCTCGGGATGGGTAAATTAGATTGGATTAAAGGGGAGCTCGAGAACCTTAGGAACCAGGGTCTCTACGTTACTATACGGAGGTTGCAGAGCGCCCAGGGCCCATGGATTGTGGTCGACGGTAGAAGAGTCTTGAACATGTGTAGCAACAACTACCTGGGTTTGGCAGCCCACCCTAGGATCAAAGAAGCAGCTATAAGGGCGATCTTAGACTACGGTGTCGGAGCTGGGGCTGTGAGAACGATAGCTGGTACAATGGAGTTGCATGAGGTTCTCGAGGAGAAGCTGGCCCGGTTTAAGAGGAGGGAGGCTGCTGTAGTCTTCCAGAGCGGTTACAACGCGAACCTTGGCGCTTTAAGCGCGCTGGGCTGGGGTAGGAAAGACCTTGTTTTCGTGAGCGAGGAGTTGAACCACGCTAGTATGATCGACGCTATGAGGCTTGCCGGAGCCCCCAAGGTGATCTACAAGCATATTGATACAGAAGATTTAAGGAAGAAGCTCGAGGAGGTCAAAGACTATAGGATCAAAGTCATCGTGACAGACGGGGTGTTCTCGATGGATGGCGATCTAGCACCGCTACCCGAGATCGTTGAAATAGCTGAAGAACACAACGCTATCGTCTACGTCGACGACGCTCACGGTGAAGGGGTTTTAGGAGATCACGGGAGGGGTATTGTAGATTACTATAAGCTCCACGACAGGGTGGATTTTGAAATGGGTACTTTAAGCAAGGCTTTCGGAGTGATAGGCGGGTATGTCGCCGGGGATCGTGAGGCAATAGAGTTCATTAAGCAGAGGGGGAGGCCATTCCTTTTCTCAAGCGCCATGAACCCGCCTGACGTGGCGGCTGCTATAGCGGCCGTGGAAATGCTGGAGGAGAGCGATGAGCTCATCAAGAAGCTATGGGAGAACACGTATATTCTCCAGAAGGGGCTGAGGGACGCTGGCTTCGACCTGGGTGGAACCAAACACCCGATCACGCCAGTCATGCTCTACGATGAGAAGCTGGCGCAGGAGTTCTCTAGGAGGCTGTTCGAGGAGTACAACATCTTCGCCCAGGCAATAGTCTACCCGACTGTACCCAAGGGTAAGGCGAGAATCAGGTTGGAGCCCTCCGCGGCACATAAGGCCGAGGACATGAAGTATGTTGTAGACTCGTTCACCGAGCTGGCTAGAAAACTCGGTTTCTTCAAGTAGCCCCTCTCTAGCTAGACAGGTTTTCTCTCACAACCACATACTCTCTATACAACCCGATCAGCGACTGCAAGGCTACTAGAATACTTAGGGATGCGAGCACCGGTGTCAACCTTATGCCGAAAGGCGTGTAGTTGAGGACTAGGCCTACTAGAGGTACGACTGCTAGACTTAAACCAATAGACAACGCCAGCTCTTCAATAGGGCTCAGCTCCCGCCTAGGATAGAGAGCTCTGACGAGCGTATACCCCGGGAGGAACAAGACGAAGATTGAGCCGAAGAAGTATCTGAGCGGGGTTAAGCACTGGCAGGAGTCCGAGGACAATACGAGGATGAGGGTTATAGCTGTCATCAAGTTAACCGTCCAAAACCAGAGGGAGTAGTCGAGCCTGAAGGCTACCTCCGGGAATGTCCGCGGGGGGTCAGGATCCTCTATGACGAGGTTCCCCTCAACCCAGTCCCTGTAGGCCTCCAGAATCTTCTTTAAACCCCTCCCTCCTGCGAATTCCTCGAGCGTTTCACCACTCTTCAAAACCCTACACCCGTCACGTTAACTCTCAGAAAGTTGTATTCCCCTGTGTAGAGCCATGTCTCATTCTCAGGCGAGTACAAGTAGAGCTCTAACACGAGAGTCTGATTAACCTTAGGGTAGGTGAAAGTAACGTTGAAGGGCAGTGTAGCGTTCTCATCCTCACCCAGCATCACGTAGAGGCTTACTAGTGGGGGCGAGTCAAGCGGGGTTGTATTAGTAGGCACCTCCCCATCCCCAATCTTGACGTCGACCCTGAGTAAAGCTGTGTAGCCTAGGTGGTTGTAGACGAACGCGTTGAAACCAACGGCTTCACCCGCCCTTATATTCGTAGGGTAATTGCCGATCTTGCCCTCTTCGTTCAGCAATCCAATGGCGGTGAAACTCTCCGCCGACCTGGGGATGGAGGTTGCTATCCCTAGAGCGGAAACCACTATCGACACGGCCAGTATAACCGCGAAGACTTCATCATCCAAGATCAAAACTTCTCACCAGCAAATTCGAGTTGAACCCCAAGGCCATCTTCGGTCAAGACTTATTGAAATAATAGACTCTCGCGCAACCCTTATTAAACCATACTCAGGGATCCCAGTATAGCACTGCATCGTAGAACCCAACCTCTCACCTCCTTCTAGGTTTTCTCGACACAATCCATTTCCTCCTCGTCTTAAACCATAGATAAGCCCATGCCCTAGGGAGGAGGAAATAGACTGCTAAGGGGATCACCGCGTATGCTGCTACAGTGATCGCGATAGTGACATAACGCCATGTGATGAAGCCCGAGTAGGATGCTTCAAGAGACGACAACTCTTGCCGGGCGAGGGTGAGGTTACCTTCCACCCAGCTAGCTTCCTCACTGGTTAAATTGCCTTTATTCAACAACCTTAAAGCATTATTAACATACTCCTCCACCACACTCGTATTCATCCCTGCCTGGCTCAGAGGCTTCAACCTTGCCTCGATGCTCTCCACTTGGGTGAGGTAAGTGCTAACATCGCCTCCTGTAACATGTGTAATGACTGGCAGCGCGAGTAGTGCCAGGAGCAGTAGTGCTCTAGAGGATGAGACGTATCTGCTTATGGCTTAGCACCCCTCAAACCCTGGTTAAAGACCCGTTGACTAAAAAATATTCTTTGTCTCCGCTGAAACTCTTCAAGTAGAGCTCTGTTGTGGTAATAATGAATGATGTCCCCAATCTATCCCTCAGGTCTCTAACAACTCCAAATAACGTCTCCACGCCAGCATCATCGACATATGCGAACGGCTCATCTGCTACTACGAGCTTAGGCTTGTTGACCAGGCTGCGTGCCAGCGCCACCATTTGCTTCTCACCCCCACTCAGAGTACCCACTCTCCGCTCCAGGATATTCGACAAACCCAGTAGCCCGATTACATCTTGGAGAGCCCTCTCTCTAACACTCTTGGGGACTCCCCGGATCAAGGCTGGTAGCTCAATGTTCTCTCTTACTGATAGACTCGGGATCAAGTCTATTGACTGGGGTATGTAGGACATGGCATTAGACGCGAGCCTAGTTCTCTCCCCCTCTCTGAGACTCCAGACATCCAACCCCTCTATGAAAACCCTGCCCTCATCAGGCTTGATGAGGAGAGCTATAAGCTTAAGCAGAGTCGTCTTCCCGGCCCCACTCCTCCCCCTGATAACGGTAATCTCCGAGGCCCCAACTTCTAAATTAACCCTGTTTAAAACCCTTCTCCCCTGGAAAGACTTGCCGACATCAACGAGTTTAATTAAATCTCTACCCAAGGCTGGAGCCCTTAACAGCTATATTATTAGAAAACCGTCGCCGTTGCTAAAAACGATTCCACCAACCTCCTGGAACCATATTTTAACCGTCCTTCCAACAGATACCAACGCACCTTTATCCCGCATGTAACCGTAAATTAGCATGGGGCTTCTCGAACAGGATAGTAGGTTGGTCGCATCATACTTGTAGAACCCGCTCAACATCATCGACTGCTTTACATCGCTACAAACAGTTAAGCCTACAGCCTTCTCGGAAAGAAATCTACCCGTGTAAACCTCGCTCTCCCTATAGTTCCAATACCATCCAAGCGCAGGGGTGAGCCCAGACATCGTCAAAGCATAAACTGTGACCGAAGCTACCAGGAATACAGCCGCTGACACACGGTGGAACCACTTCGATCGCCCGGCAAAACCCACAGAGGCTATGAGGATG
>WYEE01000030.1 GCA_009904025.1 Thermogladius sp.
CGTATTGCCTGCGACGATTATTTTAGCCGAGACTATTTTCAAGTTGGCGTATTGCTGGGGTAGTGAAAGGTAGTTCATGATATAGTTGTATATCAACAACCCACCGGCAACAGTTATCATTAGGAGTATCGCAGCTGCCACCAGGCCGTCTATCCCCTTCAACCTATATCACCCGGATAGAAGAGTTGGCTTTAAACGAGTTGTTTAAGATATGTTAAAATAGCCGGGGTTACCCGGGGTTCAGTGAAAGTATCCTTGTAGTCCACTAGTTTAAAGGTCTCTAACAATGCATTTACGGAAAGGAAGTAAGGTGGAGTGGTTTTGTCGAGCGAGACCGTGGAGAAGTATAAGGCGATCAGCCCTGCTGAGTTCTTCTACAAGTACAAGGAGATTGCGGGCTTCGCCAACCCCGCCAGAGCCCTCTACCAGACTGTGAGAGAGCTAGTTGAAAACGCCTTGGACGCAACCGATTCCCATGGCATACTACCCGATGTAAAGATAGTGATCCAGAGAGCAGACCCTGTCCAAGAGTTCTATAGAGTGACTGTTGAAGACAACGGCATTGGTATACCGCCCGACATAGTGCCCAATGCTTTTGGAAGAGTCCTCTTCAGCTCTAAATACGTCCTGAAGCAGACCCGAGGCATGTACGGCCTTGGTGTTAAAATGGCTGTGCTCTACGGGCAGATGACTACAGGAAGACCCATAGAGGTTATAACGAGTAAAAGAGAGTACAGGAGGATATACTTCTTCAAGATTAGAATAGACATAAACAAAAACGAGCCTATCGTACTTGAGAGAGGTAGCTGGAGGAAGCAGAGGGACTGGCATGGAACTATAGTATCCTTGACGATTGAAGGGGACTGGGGTAAGGCTAAGGCGAGGATAAAAGAATACGTTAATAGGACAGCCATAGTCACGCCCTACGCTAACATAGTAATGTACACGCCCGACAACGAGATGGTATTGTACAAGAGAGTGATAGATGTCATGCCCCGTCCTCCACGCGAGGTCAAGCCGCACCCCTACGGCGTGGATTTAGAGATGTTGAAAACCATCATGGAGTCGAGTAAACAGTCAACGATACTTGAAGCCCTAGTCGAAAACTTCCAGAGTGTTGGGGAGGTGACGGCTAGAGACCTGCTAACACGGGCTGGAATAGACCCGTCGAGTAGCCCAAGCGACTTGAAGGAGGGCGACCTGCTTAAGTTGATCAACGTCATGAAAACCTACAGCCAGTACAAGCCCCCGTCGAGCTCAGCTATCTCACCCCTAGGCGCCGAGGTCATTAAAGCCGGTTTAAACAGGATGTTCGAGCCCGAGTTCGTTGAAGCCGTGAGTAGAAGGCCCTCAACATATGAAGGACACTCATTCATCGTTGAGGCCGGCATAGCTTACGGCGGTAAAGTACCGTTAAGCGAGCCGGATAAACCGACCACTCTGAGGTACGCTAATAAAATACCGTTGTTATACGACGAGGGGAGCGATGTTATAACAAGCGTTGTCAAAGAAGATATCACGTGGGAGAACTACCTGGTCTCCTTCCCGGCTCCAATAGTATTGTTAGTGCACGTATGTAGCACTAAGGTACCGTTTAAAGGAGTGGGTAAGGAGAGCATCGCAGATGTGCCTGAGGTTAGGAGGGAGATAAAGCTTGCGATCTCAGAAGTGGCTAGGAGGCTCCGAGGGTATTTGACGGCTAAGCAGAGGGAGTTTGAGGCTCAACGGAAGGTCGTCCACTTAGCTAAATACATACCTGAGATAGCTAGGTCTATTGAAGTAATCTTCTCAGGAGACGGCCTCGAGAGGGAGATGCTGGTGAAGAAGATAGTTGAAATAATATCCGCTAAAACAGGTATACCTGAGAGTAAGATCAACGAGGTATTAAAGAATGTTGAGGTAGGGGCTTAGAGGGTTCTAGATGTCTAGTGTGGACGTTAAGGCTAGAATAAACGCGATGCACGTGCTCAAGGAGAGGTTTAAAGCTGTAGTCGAGCAGATACAGAGAGGCGAGAAGCCCACCCTCATCATGCCGAAGAGGGTGTTGTCGAACACCATATACGATGAGAAGAGTAAAATGCTCCTTCTAGGACCCGATGTCCTGAAGAGATCGTTTATAGATGTCAACGAGGCTAGGAAGTTCATGCAGACCCTCCTGATGGCGTCGATAATATATGAGGCTTTAGTCAACAACGAGTACCCTACTATCCGTGACCTGTACTACAGGGGTAAACACAGCATAAGCTACAGGGATGTCGACGGGAAATTAATCCACGAGAACACATGGGACGAGCAGAAGGAGTCTGATAGCGTGATAAGAGACCTGGAGGTTTTCATGAACGTCCTTAGAGAGGAAATGCTTATTCTCAGCAAGGAGAAGGGTAAGGTTGTCGGCAACCTTGTCATCAAGAGCGGGGATGATGTAATAGACTTGAGTAAAATGGGCCATGGAGCATACTCGATAGAGCCGACACCAGACCTCCTCGAGTTCAGAGATGTGGACGCTGAATACGTTCTCGTCGTGGAGAAAGACGCTGTGTTCCAGCAATTGCATAGGTACGGGTTCTGGCGTAAGTACAAGGCGATACTAGTCACCAGCGCCGGCCAGCCTGACAGGGCTACGAGGAGGTTTGTGAGAAGGCTTAACGAGGAGCTGAAGCTACCAGTCTACGTGCTGACAGACAGCGACCCCTACGGGTTCTACATCTACAGCGTGTTTAAGATAGGCTCCATAACCCTGTCGTATGAGAGCGAGAGGCTTGCAACCCCTAACGCGAGGTTTATAGGAGTATCCATGACAGATGTCTTCGGCGACGGGGTTTTCCAGAAGATTCTAAACGATGTTAGGGAGCTAGGTGGTTTCACCAAGAGCGCGTTGAGCAAGCTGAAGAAGAAGAAACCATACCTATCCGAGAGCGAGAGGAAGAACTATGTTATAAAAGCGAAGCAACGTGACATAGAGCGGGCTGTAGAGCTGGTTGGATACGATGTGGCGGAGAAGTGTATTGAAGCCTCTGAGCTGAGGAGTAAGCTTAAGAAGAAAGAGGGTTTAACAGGCTACCCGTGGTTTAGGACGCCTGAGTGGATTAGAGAGCTATGCATCTTCTTCAACACGTTGAATAAGCTTGAGATAGAAGCCATGGCTAGTAAGGGGCTTAAGTTCCTAGCGGACACTTATATACCTGGGAAAATCGAAGGCAACGATTGGATAGACTAGCTTGAGGAGCGGTTTACAGTCGATAAAAACCGTGGGATGCGACTGGCTCATCCACCTGGTGTACCGTGCCAGGGGCTATCTCTCCAAACAGCATCCCAGAGGGCTTCTTCGCTGAATTTCTCCTTAACAGCTATCTTCTCGTGCACGTCGACTAGTAGCGCGTGATGTCTTCTCTCATCGTCTAGTATAGCGGCTAGTATGAGCTTCGAGTAGGGCTCCTTAGCATCGTCGAGCAGTCGCTTCGCCTCCTCTATCATCTTCGCCTCAGTCTGTATGTGTTTGGTTATTCCACTCCTAATATACTCGGCCTCCTCCTCTGTGAGGAAAGGTAGACCCCCTCTAGCGATCTCCGCTAGAGCCCGATACATTAGTGAGTGCTTAAGGGAGTCCTGGGCGATACCCTCTATTAGGGCTTTTAGAAGCGGGTGTCTGAACTTGCTTGTTATACTCTTCAACTCCTCATGATACTCTTTCTCGAGCTTAGAATACTCCTCGAATAATTTAACGAGGTCTTCCAAGAAATAACACCGATAACAGTTATCGCTTTCACGCTAAAAAACATAATGGCGGCTGAACCAAAAGTTTCGGGGAACCCTATCTCTCATTATAATAAGTGTTTTAACAGGGGTTTAATTGCTTATAACAGGTGTTAAACCAGTAGACGAGCTTCTAAACCCTGTTGAAAAACATTGGAGCATAGAGTTCTACGGGGACTCTTATGTGTTGAACTACTTGTTCCACAGGGCAGTATCCATTAGGAGTAGGTATGGTAGGGTATATGTTGTTATCTCGCTGGAGTTCGGGGGTATTAGAACAGACCTTATAGAGGCTTTCTGCAGGATATTCGACTGCAGGCTATCCGCTGTAAGTGTAAGCAGGGTCTTCAGGGTTAGAGAACTCATCCAAGTATTGAAGAGTTTAAGCGATGAAAGCGATGCAACGGTAATCCTATTATACCCCTACAACTTCCTCCGAGACGATCCTTCCACATACTACGAGGCCACAGAGATATCGGGGCTAATAAACAGGGTTTCAGCTGGAAACTCCGTCCTATTATTCAACACTAAGACTAAGTTCGGCGAGAGAATGCCCGAGGGGGGTAGTATGCACCACCACGTGGTTAAGGTGATAATCAGACTGGATAGGTTGGGCAGGCTGATTAAAGTAGAGCTCGTCAAGCATCCTGCCAAGCCGACCGGGTTGCGTAGATTGTTCAAGGTGGACTTGTTGAAGAACGCTGTAGCCCCTGCTGAGACGGTTAGCCTGCTCAACTGGGTTAAAGTGGGGTGAGGTTTTGGGTAGAACCACGCCCTCTCTCAAGTACTATGTGAATATGTACCTCGAGAGGTGGAGGAGCCTGCTCCCGCTAGTGGACCCCGGCATAAGAGAGATTGTTGGGGAGCTACTTGAGGAGGTGGATTACTCGGCTTCGCTACTCTCATATAAGGGTGTTGTAGACCCTTTAGAACCCCTTGTCTTCCACCTACTGTTGAAAATAGCCGAGTTGAGGAAGAAATATGAGTATGGGAGAGCATAGCCGGGTGGGGGAGTCGTGGCCTGCGACATGGCTTCTGGACTCTCGGCCGAGCCCTAGTAGAGGGGTTGTCCTGGAGCTCTACGAGGAGGCGACCGGGAGAGTTCGGGAGATAGAGTCTGATATCGTCTACTACGGCTACATTTACTCGGACAACCCCCACGCTGTCTCAAGGCAATTGGTTTACGAGGGCCTGGTGGAAGACGCCTGGGTTGAAGAGTGGTTTACACCACCCTACTACAGGGAGAAGAAGAGCATCGTTGTTTTCACCGCCAAGAGCTTCAGGGAACTAAAGCGAATCTTGGCTACGGGCGAGAAGAATGGTTTGAAGCCCCTGAACAAATACCCCCACCCCCTAGTGGAGGCTCTTTACAGAGCGGGCTTGAGGCCTTTAACAAGAGTAATCGAGTTAAAGGAGGGAGGGGTTTCAACCATCTGGAGCTATAGTGGGAGAGACCCTATTCTAAGAAGCCTGGTGATCAGCGCTGGGAATGGTAGTTATATTGTAGAAGGGGGGAGGCGCCTGAGAACCTGGAGTATTAGGGAGGTTGCTTCAGCCATCGTTGAATATAGGCCGCTAATAGTTTTCACGGAGCCGGGTCTATACTTGAGGCTTGTTTCAGAGGAGCCGACGGTTAGGGAGTCTGTGTGGAAGTGGGTGCTAGGGGGCTCGTTTAGCGCCCACGAGTACTACGAGTGGTCTAGGCTGTCTTACACCCCTTTAAGCCTGATGAACAATGTGACGATAGGCAGAGTCCTAACCACCATTGAAGCGCTTGAGTCGAGGAGAATGAAGTACATTATCCAGAGGGAGCATAGCAGGCCAGAGAAGTTTAGGAGCCTGGTCGACCTTATAACACTAGACCGGGGCGGGGTTGTATTCAAGCCTAGACCGGGATTATACTGGAATGTCTGTCAAATAGATTTCAAGAGCCTCTACCCGTCTATCATAAGCCGGCTTAACATATCAGGGGAGACGGTCAACGACCCTTACTGCAAGAGCAAGATGAGCCTCGATTACGCTGGGAAAGACGTGTGCCTGGAGCGCAGAGGAGTTGTGCCCGCGAGCCTTGAAAAACTATTGTATCTCAAGGACCTCTACGACGGGTTGTACAAGAAGACTGGTGACGAGTTGTACAATGCTAGGAAGAGTGCTGTCAAATGGCTTCTCGTGGCAAGCTTCGGCTACCTAGGCTACAGGAACAGTCTGTTCGGATCCATATCAGCCCACGAAGCAGTCACAGCGACAAGCCGTGAGATCATGAGGAAAGCCTCAGAGAGAGTTGGCGAGAAGGGTCTCAGAGTAGTGCACATTATCGTGGACAGCCTGTTTGTGAGTGGTGTCCCCAGCGAGGGGTGTTGCGGTAAGCTGGCGGAACTAATCTCGGGGGTAACAGGCTACGAGACTAAAGTCGAATCCTACTACATATGGCTTTACATCCCGAGGGAAAACGGGAGTAGGAGGGGTGTGGCTAACAGGTACTACGGTCTCTTGTCTAACGGTGGCTTGAAGATAAAAGGGGTTCTAGCAGCCAGGAGAGACACCCCCGAGCTTGTTAAGGCGGCTGAGATCGAGGCGTTGAGTAAGCTGGCGGAGGCTAGAGAACCAGGTAGCTTCACCGGAGCCTTGCTTAAAGCCTACAAGGTGGTTGAGGATTACAAGCTGGGTTTAACGAGGGGTTTAGACCCCCGGTTGCTCGTCATGACGAGGTATAGAAGCGTGAGGGGAGGGTACAGGAAACCACCTAAGTACGTTGTGGAGGGTGAGGGTCCTCCGTACATGCTTATAGCGTCGAAAAACGGGCTGAAACCATACCGCGAGAACACTGGACTAGAGATTGACCTCGATTATTACTTGGAAACGCTCGACAAGGTTAGAAGAGAGTTACCTGAACCCGGTGATGTCGATGCACCCGCATCACAGAATCCTACCGGGAGCTACCGCGAGCTTGTCTGCCCTCCTTGAAAATTGATGGGGGTGCAGCCAGGTAAAGTCAGTGGTGGAAACATCGATTAACGCTTTATTTGAACTTAGATGCGTAGTGGCTATCTGGATCTCCTGTCCCGAAGACGGCTGAGGAAGGTGGTCTCGAAATGAAGAAGCTAGTGTTGAGGGTTAAGAGCGTCGGGTGCCCCGGCTGTATTGCCACAGCTTTAGCACACTTGTTCAGGATAAAAGGGGTTAGAGGGGCCCGGGTGGTAGGTTTAAACATAGTCGTTTTACTAGACGATG
>WYEE01000022.1 GCA_009904025.1 Thermogladius sp.
TACGCGTGGTATCGCCAATTGGTTTAACCAGTAGATCTAGCCGGGACCCCTTGAAACCAGCCACGCTCATCGGCACAGCCTCCAGCCCTGGAACCCACACCATCACAAACTGGGGTGGGAGAGGTCTTGTGAAACCCTTAAGCAATCCCAGTCTAAGAAGGAACAATGTCTCGGAGACACGTGTAGCCGACTCGACCACCACGGGCGTGTAATCCACCAGCCTCCAACCACCTCTCGCCCCACCGGCCGCCCCCAACGTTCCACCAGCTGGGAGACTCAAGCCGGCCACTCTACGTCACCTAGATAGGCGGCTCGAAGCCCCTCTCAACATAGTACTCTCTAATCCTGGCTGAGACACCGTTCTCCAGCAACCCTTTAGCCTCCAGGATCCTGAAGACAGCTCTAGCATCCAGCACTCTATGCAATCTAACACCGTGTTCTCCGAGCAACCGGCCGGCCCCCTCACCTCTATCGATGATCACGAGAGCGTCTTCTACGACAGCTCCCTCAACCCTCAGGGCCTCGACGGCATCGAGGATGGATGAGCCGGTTGTCGAGACATCGTCTACGACGAGAACCCTCTTACCGTTGACAACGCCTTCAACACGCTTCCTCAAACCATGATCCTTCCCCCTCTTCCTAACATACCCTACAGGCTTCCCGGTAAGGCAGGATAGGGAGGCTGCGTGTATTATACCGCTTGACTCAACCCCCATGACTACATCGTGGTCTATACTCGAGGCAACCCTCGCCATCTCCTCCACTACAACCCTGTACAAACCAGGGTGGCTTGGCAGGCTCCTCAAGTCGATGTAGAAGGGGCTTAACACACCGCTAGAAAGCTTGAACTCGCCGAACCTGACCAGGCCAGCCCGGTATAAACCCAGGACTACCTCCTCGACAGCCACCTCAACCACCCTGGTAGGCTTCAGCCAGCTCTAGCAGTTTCCCCCTCGGGTTGCTACTCCCCGTGACCATTCTACCTATAATCTCATAGTCGCCCCCACTCTTGATAGCCGTGGAGGGCTCCGCGCCCTGCGCCCCGACACCAGGCGACAGGATTTTGACCCCGCCACCCCTCTCGTCTATCAGCCTCCTAGCCCCCGCTATGATACCCGGTTTGTTAGCGCCTATCACGACACCCCAGACGCCTATATCCAAGGCGAGCTCGACGAAATCCCTCCAATGCTTGTCAATGAACTCGGTTGAACCCCTGTGGCTCATACTCGCGACTAGAATCAGATCACCTGGGTCGACCCCTCTCTCCACAAGCTCTCTCAAACCCCCTGTGAAGGGGTGTACAATAAACTTCCCGTAGCCGTGGCCCCCTAGGATATCTATGACGCTGGCAACAATATCCGGTATATCCGCCAGCTTGAAGTCAACTACAACTAACTCCACCCCGCTGAGCTTACCGGCTAGGTCTCTTAAACTATACCCCTTCTCCAGGAGCCTCAACGCTAGGAGTAGACCTATCTTATACCCTGAGACAAGGTCTCGTGTTTCATCTACAATCCCGCCAACCCATTCTAACGGGTCTCCACTCGTGAAGGGGTCTAAGGCTAGGATGACCGGTAGTCTATGCAATGCCCTGCTCTTCTAATATCAACCCATACTTATAAACCTATATCCACCCTGTACAATACGTGGAAAACCTTGTTGATGAGGCAAACACTCTTTTTAAACAGATCCATATCTACACCGGCCCGCGATAAACGTTCACCCGCTAACCGGGTCCTCCAACCCCTCTCCCCGGTAGTGTAGTCTCGGGGCATGTCTTCGAGTAGAGTGCCTCAAGTATCTCGATGTACTTTAAACCGTGGTCTGGTACAATCATTACGACATCCCCTGTTAAAACACCTCTCCGAGCCAGGTCTTTAACAGCTTTAACAACAGCGCCGGCGCTTAACCCTATTAGAATACCCTCCCTCCTCGCAGTGTAAACTACTTCCTGGAACGCCTCTTCTAGAGTCACGTCTATAACCCCCTCTAGCTCCGCTAGAGGAAGCCATTTCATACCTGTCTCAACCCTCCTCAAACCAGGTATGAAGTCCCCTCTCGCCGGCTGGACACCGTAGACCCTCACGTCGCCAAGCTTGGATTTAAAGTATATTGAGAGGGCTGCTAGATGTCCCGAGGTGCCTAAGCCGCTGATAATACTCTTAACCCTTAAACCAGCCTGCCGGGCCTGGTAGTCTAACTCCTTGGCTGTGTACTGCAGGTGCGCGATCAAGTTGAGGTCGTTGGAGAACTGGTCCGGGTGGACAGCACCCTCAGCTCTAGCCGCCCTCCTAACCTCCTCTAGTATCTCAGTTGTCAAAGAGCCCCCGGCTCTCTCCACCTTAGCCCCCATGAGCTCGAATATGTAGTCGACGCACCTCTGGGCTGTCGAGGGTAGGAATATCCTGGAGCGCAGGTTGAGGTTGTTCGCCACGCCCACGAGCCCTAGACCGGTGTTCGTAGAGGTAGCCTCGACAACCCTGACACCAGGCTTGACGCTAGGGTTGTTGAGGAGCATGAACCAGGCGATCCTATCCTTAATGCTCAAGCTGAAGGGGTGATACCACTCAAGCTTAGCCCAAACCCTAACCTCTCCTCCCTCCAGGCTCCTCAGCCTGACCAGGGGGGTAGGCGTATCCTTCACAGCGAGGTCTAGGATAGACTCGTAGACCCTATATGATACCCCTCTAACATTGTGGTAGAAGTCCAGTGCGTCCAAGGAGACATTTCCCTCTCCAACCGGGATGTAACGAGGGTTTAAAGCCCAGTACGCAGTGTACAACTCGTCTTCTAAAGCCTCAAACCCATCGCGGATCCTCAGCCCGCGGGCTCTCCACGTCGATAAAACCTCCCTAATGAAAGGGAGGGCGAGCTTGAAATCTACAAGCCTACCCTTAACCAAACCCAGGTCAACTAGCCTCACGCTCCCTCCCCTCGGAAGATTTTTCACCTGGATTTGAAGCTTATAATCCAATACCCTGCTGATAATAGTTGTTTTAGAGGATATTTCTCGAGAGAACTAGGTTTAAGGTATGGAGGATTCGCTTGCCTGTTTTCGTGGGCGTGGACCTGGGGACATCCTCGATTAAATTCACCGTGTTAAACGAGAGTTTTGAGGAGGTTTACAAGGCTTCACGAGGGGTAGAGGGCGGTGTATTCTACAACCCCGAGGACGCCCTCCTGATAGTCAAAAGCGAGCTGGACATTATAGCAAGCAAGTTCGCCGGGGAGGTGTACGTGGGTTTCAGCGGACACTCGCCCTCTCTCGTGGCGATGAATGAGGAGGGCGGGAGCCTGGAGTCCATTATATGGCTTGACAACAGGGCTGAACCAGTTGTAGGCGACCTGGCTAAACTCCTAGATGAGAGGGAGTGGTATACTAGGACAGGGCTCAGGCTCTCACACATCTTCTTCCCAGCTAAGATAGAGTGGATTAAACGCTTCAAACCACGCGTATTCGAGAAGGCTAGGTGGTTCACACAGTTCAAGGACTACATAGTCTACAACCTTAGCGGGGAGACGTACACGGATTACTCCAGCGCCTCTGAGACCCAGCTACTCAACATTAGAGGAGTATACGACCAGGAGATCCTGGGTATCCTCGGCATCGACGAGACAAGGCTTTTCACACCAGCAGACTCCCACATGATCGTAGAGTACACTTCGAATCCAAGGGTTAAAATAGCGCTGGGGGGAGTTGACTCCGTGGTAGCTGCCTTAGGCGGCGGTGTAGTGGGAGGCAACACAGCCTCGCTGTCCGCCGGCTCCTCAGCATGCCTTGACATCCCAGTGGACAAACCGCTGCTAGACTACGAGAAGGGTTTTGAAACATACCGCCACGTCGTGCCAGGCATGTACGTTCTCGAAGCATCCCTTCCCGCAGCCGGTCTAACAGTCGACAAGATACTAGAGTTAACTAGCAGTAAGAGGAGCCTCGAGGATGAAATCAGGCTTGAGAGAGGGTCAGGCCTCGTGCTAATACCATACCTAGCCGGCTCCCGAAGCCCCGACTGGGATTCCTCCGCCAGAGGCCTCCTCTACGGTTTAAGCCTGGCGACGACGTCGGTGGAACTGCTTAAAGCAGCCTACGAGGGAGTCGGCTTATGGGTTAGGGAAGCCCTGGAGCTGGCTTCAACCATGGGGTTGGTTGTCAGGGAGCTAGTCGTCTCAGGCGGCTTATCCGCTTCCAGGGTTTTCAACACTATCCTGTCGAGTATTGTTGGCGTTGAGGTGAAAAAGCCTCGTGTAAAAGACCTATCCCCATACGGCGCAGCCGTGATAGCGGCAATCGGCTCCGGCGGTATTGATTTCAAGGATGCTAGGAGGCTGGTTGACTACGAGTCTGTTTACAAGCCCGTGGTCGAGTTAGCGGAGCACTATAATAGGCTCTACGGCATTTATAGAAAATTGAAAAATATTTATAGAAGCGTTAAGGTACTAGATGAATAGGGTTCGAGGGTTGGTCAGCTTAAAACAAGTCGAGGACCTAGCGGTCGAGGCAGAGTTCTACTGTAGGGTTAACGCGTCTAGGAAGACTATGAGGCTAAGGGAGCTTGCGGACTCCCTGCAGGTAGATTTAACTACTCTAAGCAAGTACATCAACATGCATATCAAACCCAGTAAACCCAGGATGAGGGAGATCAACGAGAAGCTTAAGGGAGTCGACTACAAGAGTGTTGTGGAGGATTGCCTGGTTAAACAACCATACCCCTTCCCAGAGATGAACAACCTCACATTTAAATGCCCTGAACTCCTGGATTGCGCTGTATACGAGTTCCTCGAGGGTTTAGGAAGGCTCCCCTTCGACTATATCCTAACAATAGAAGGCGGCGGCCTCGCTCTAGCACAGGCTATAGCCACGAGAATAAAATCCCCTGTTGTCTACGGGTTGAGGGATATAATTATTAGAGGAGGACATAGCATGCCCTACAAGTACACGCCTGTCTACGCCTGGGGTCCAAGGATTAAGAGATATATCACACTACCTCTAGGAGGCGATTTAAGGGGTAAGAGGGTTATCGTAGTAGACGATATAGCCTGGACCGGGGCAACAGTGATGACCCTAATCGACTACGCATCACGCAAGAAATGCGAGGTTCCAGGCGTCTTCCTCCTAGCGACTTTCAGAGACGTCTACGATAAAATCGTCGAGAAGAGTAGGACGCGTGTCCACGCTCTTCTAATCCTGCCGGATGAAGTGAGGAAGATTATTGCAGGAGGGTTTGAGGTCATTTAGCTTCTTTCCCTGTATCCTCCAAAACAACCCTGGGTCTAATGAAGCTTAGTTAATACTTTCAAAAAACAGTTGATTAATCCGATGGTGTTGGGATTGGCGAAGATCATAGACACTATTGAATCAAAGCTGAAGATGATACCAGACCCGAAGAAGATACTGGAGAACGCTGAGAAATGGGGTTTCGGCCCGAGATCCCTCGAGCTACTGAAGAGGGCTCTAGAAGTGGAATCCCTTGGAGCAATGCCCTTCAGCATGTACGATGCCCCGCCAATAGTCGAGGAGGCTGCTGAAGACGCTATCATCATCGACGCTGATGGGCGTAGGTACATCGACATGATGGCGGGTTTCGCTGTCAGTAATGTAGGACACCACCGGAAAGAGGTTTTAGCCGCGATCATAGAACAGTTCAACAAGCTTGTACAGTACTCCGAGATGTTGAGCGAGGTCAGAGTCAAGCTGGGGGAGAAACTGGTTGAGATAACCCCGGGCAAGTTCAAGAAGAAGGTCTTCTACGGCTTAACAGGTTCAGACGCGAACGAGGTTGCGATCAAGATAGCCAGGTACTACACGGGGAGGCCGATAATAATAACCCAGTGGGGGGATTACCACGGGAGGACCATAGGAACAGTGCCGTTCACCACGAGTTTCTCCACTTGGAGCCAGAACTACCCTATTATGGGAGCCGACATAGGCGTGGTTAGAATACCCTTCCCCTACTGCTATAGATGCCCATGCAACCCCAAGGCCGATACATGCGAGGAGTGCGCCGAGGACTGCCTGCACCTCGTCGACTACATGTTCAACCACACCTACTACGGCCTCAGAGACCCATTCAGCAAGTCAACTAACGTCGCGGGCTTCCTCATAGAGCCCTACCAGAGCGCGGCAGGCTACATGGTCGCACCCGACAACTGGCTCCCAGGACTCTACAAGATCGCGAGGGAATACGATGTCTTATTCATGGTGGATGAGATCCAGACTGGTTGGGCTAGAACCGGTAGGATGTGGGCTGTAGACCACTACCCCGGTGTGGAGCCGGATGTCGTCATGGTGGCTAAGTCTATTGCAAACGGCCTCCCCTTCTCAGCAGTAATAGGGAGAGCGGAGGTAATGGATAGCTGGGGTCCTGGAGCCCACTCCAGCACTTTCGCCGGCTACATGCTGGGATGCGCAGCAGCGTTGAAGACCATCGAGATCATCGAGAGGGAGAACCTAGCATACCTTGCACAGGTTAAAGGGGAGAAATTCATGAAGGGGCTCCAGGATCTAATGCAGGAACACCCTATACTAGGATACGTGGAGGGGAAGGGCCTGTACATAGGCGTCGAATTCGTTAAAGACAGGGACAGCAAGAAGCCGGCAACGGAGGAGACGAAGTGGATGACTATGAGGCTCCTCCAGAAGGGGATGCTGGTGAAGAGAGCCGGCTACCTGGGGAACAGGCTCGCCCTATCACCACCCCTAGTCATAAGCGATGAGACTATAGACAAGGCGATCGAAATATTCGACGAGGTTTTCACAGAGGCGGAGGAGAAATTCAACATAAAGTAGTC
>WYEE01000063.1 GCA_009904025.1 Thermogladius sp.
GCGACTTAAACATGATGGACTCTACTATTTACAGAGTGGACTCTGTAGCGGAAAAAATCCTGCACTCACCCAGCGGGTACAAGCCGTTGTTTAATGTGTTGAAAGTAGATGAGGGGAAGCTGGAAAAGCTCGTCGAATTCGATTTATCTCTCGGCGAGAACGTGACTACTCTCCTAAACGAGGTTAAAGAGAAGTCGGGGAAGGTTTCGACCATTGATGATATAAGGGGTTTATTCCAGAAAGTTCTCGCAGAGATCGAGAAGATCGAAGAGCTAGTTAATATGAGAGAAAATTACATTCAATTACTATGATGGGGTGGTTTAAACGTCCTCTAAGCAGACCAACGTGATTGAATGGGTTAACCCTGGTTCAGATGACATCCTGTGGGTCTACCCTCACGAGAACATCAGGTGGGGTAGCGTAGTCGTCGTACACGAGTACGAGGCAGCTGTTTTCATGAGGGATGGGAAAGTATACGATGTCCTACCCCCTGGTAGGCACATGGTTACAACCCAGAACATACCTTTATTAACCAAGGCCTACAACCTCGTTATGGGCTACGGGGAAACACCCTTCAAGGCTAGGGTTGTCTTCGTATCCACCAAGCAGTTCCGGGGGAGATTCGGCCTTTCGACACGTGTGAAACTTGGGCCGAGAACACTCTACATGACCGAGCTCCAAATGTACGGGGACTACTGGTTTAGAGTTGTAGACCCAGTTCTATTCCTTACTCAAATAGCTGGTGCAGTAGCTTCACTGACTACCCCAGCCGTAACCGAGTTCCTGAGATCCTATTTCGTAGAGCTGTTTATGCAAGAGGTATCGAGGTTCACAGCTATTGACATCTACACGAATCTCAGAGATGTCGAGACAAAGGTTAAGTCGAGTAGTATATACGATGCCTTCAAGAGCAGGGGGCTCGAATTAATCGATGTGAAGATAGCCGGCGTATCTCTACCCCAATTGGAGAAAATGGAGAAAGAGGATCCAACGTACGGCCTCCCGCTGTTAATCGCCATACAGAAAGGAGACGAGGATAAGGTGCTTGAGATCATTAGAACGGTAGAGAGTCTAAGGGCACTAGGTAGAGCTCCCGGTGTGGGTGTCCTGGGGGCTCTTGTAGCTCTACCCAGCCTCTTGCAACCAGCTACACAGCCATCGCCACCCCAGGCCCCGCAGCAGGTGAAGGAGGAGAAGCCTATCATAGAGAAGTTGAGGGAGTTGAAGAGGATGCTGGATGAGGGGTTGATAACACAAGAGGAATATGAGAAATTGAAGAAGGAGCTTCTCGAGGAATTCAAGAGAACGTAGAGCGGGGTTTATGCTTCTTGATGAAGTTTTGGAAAAGCGATGTAGAGAAGTATGAGGATGAGATGAATAAAGCATTCGACGCCAGGAATAAGGGGAAGATAGATGAAGCCATTGAGCATTTCATGAAAGCATACGAGCTAGCCGTGAAATCTAGAGACGGGAATTTGAGGGAGAGGGCTCAGATAGCGTACTCGTATGCAACCCTGTACAAGGCTTTAAGGACTAGAAGTAGCAGGGATTTCGGAGAGGCTTATAAGGCGGTTTCAGTTCTCAAACCAGATGTAGAATTCGACCTCGCGTTGCCCAGGAGGGTTAAAGCAGGCGAGCTGGCGGAAGACCTCCGCCTCTTGAGTATAATCTATAGTCTGCCCCCAGTAGACCTCTCAAACCTCTCGAAGTATAGCCCTGAGGATGCTGGGAGATACGATGAGGCCGCTAAAGAGTTCATCTCCAAGAACGGTGGGAGATTCACTATTGAGGATCTAGTAGACATCCACGACACATTTGAGTCGATAGGGTACAGATTCCTAGCAATCTCAAAAATGATTCCGGCGGCTCATGTGGAGGATGAGGATCCCGATAAGGCGGTTCAGATCTACACGGAGGCTCTTGGCTACCTCAACCTAGCTGCTCGCGCGGATCAACTGGTTAAGAAAGTAAATGATAGGATAAGCAAGCTCAGCAAGGCTACGAGATGCTGGATCTGCCACAGGCCTATTCAAGGAGAGGAGGTAAACTTCATCTACTTGGACACCTTCACCACGAAATACATGTTGAAGAAATACGGTGGTGAAGACCAGATGATGCTCCAGGAAGGGAAGGTGGCTGTGTGCGCTGTCTGCTACGGCTCTATTTACAAGCTCAGCGACAAGATATCGAAATACTACTATGACAAGGCGATGGAGGAGATGAGGAGGCTGGAGGAGAGGTTAATGGCTCAGATAGCCGTCCTCAGATCTGAGGTGGAGATTCTAAGGGCCTCAATAACCTCGGTTAGAGCGGGGTATAGGAGAAGTGGCCCAGGCATATAAGCTGAGGTGCGCTAACTGCGGCGCACCCCTACCGCAACCGAGGCAGGGCGAGGAGTATGTTAGGTGCGAGTACTGCGGGTACTGGAATAAGATCGCGGACTCCGAGGCCTACACGGTTAAACTCCTTGAGGAAGTTAAGCAGTGGGTTTACAGCCTAGTCCCAAGGCAGATAATTACCTCGACTACAGCAGACCTTGTCGCGAGACATCACTTATTCCAGGAGAGCATCCTCCCCAAACTAACTCCTAAACTAGCTACAGCCAGGGCGGAGTTCTATAGAACCATGGCGAGAAGCCTCATAGATATCAAGGGCCTCCTCGGGAGGGAGGGCTCAAATGATCCTAAAAGGTATTTCGAGGAGGCTGTCAAGCTGGAGGGGTTGGGCGAGCTAGTGGCAACGGAGGAGGACTCCTCTCTCTTAAACCAGGTTACAGGGTACTATAACGCGCTGGCATACATAAATAATGCCTTAGTTAACGCTGCCAAGGAAAATTATTCTGAGGCAGCTAGGAATTTCGCTGAAGCGTACAAGATAGTTGAGACCATAGGGGAGTCCGCGTTTGCCCGGAGAATAAGAGTGGCAAGCGAGGTCTACAGGGCGCTCGGCGAAATCATGAATAGGAACCCGCAGGCGTCTAAAACCATACTGGAAGGCTTGTCGAGTGTTGACTCAGCTGACAGAAACCGTGTTGAGATTGTAGCAACCATAGTGGATTGGTCTAACACCTGGTTCCAGCAAGGTAGAGACCCTCTCGAGCCTTATGTTAGGGTTGTAGAGTACATTAAAAAATACGCCTCGATAACCGGCGGAATCGTTGAAGAACAGTTACCCGAGCTTGTAAAAGAGTACGCGAGGCTCAATATTTCGAAGGCTGGTGTTTCAACAGTAAGGTATGTGGCAGGCGATGGGAACGTCTACATGCCTTTCTATTTATCAAGTGTTACTCTCACGCTGGTCTCAGGAGGTCTACTCCGCAAAAAGGGTGGCGAGGCCACTTTCGACACAGTGATACCGGCATCCACACCTCTAACACACCCACCTGTAGTCGATTTAAACTACTTCCTAGAGGCAAAGGGAAAAGACTTGTATGGGAAGATAAATGCTTACACAACACTTTGTGTTCAGAAGGTTAAGAGTGGTCTAAGAAGCGATTACTTGAATCCAAACACCCCTGTTCTACCCCCACTCACAACGAGACGGCTTGCCGAGAAGTATTTCTATGATGCATGGAGGGCGAGTGGAGGGATGCTAAAGGTTACAAATGTGGCTGTGGATGTTGGAGACTTGATATATTTGCCTGCGAAGGTCAAACAGGGCTATGTCGAACTATGCGATGGGACTATTAAATTATATATTAAGAACCCTAGTAGTTTTGAGAGTATGGTGGTTTAGTGTGGGCGGATTCCTTAAATACAACCCGCTCTACGATTTCATAATCCTAGTCGCAGGCGTGGTCTTAGGGATAGTATTATCTTACAATCTACCAGCGGTTAAATCGGCGTCTGCAGGGCTCCTCTTGATCTCAGCGTGGCTAGCTTTAACAGGCTTCCTCCTTGAGAGGGGGCATGCTCTCCTTGTTTCAAGACGTAGCGTGAGAGGCGCGCTGGGCGTTATCCTGCTCTCCGCCTCCTCTAGCATCCTCCTGTCTTTAGATGCTAGGATGACTGCGGTAGTTATAGTGGCTGGGCTCGGCTTCGCAGGGGTATACGCTTATCTCCTAGAGAAACACTAGGGGCTCCTCCGATATCTAATCTCGATAAGCCTGCAGCATCATACTTGCAAGAGATATGTTACTCTAAACCTCTGCTATGTTTTATTAATAGGGTGGAGAGATCGAGTATAATTGAGCTGGTGGTCGCGCTGAGCATCACGCTCTACAGGGAGATGATTGAAAGAGCTAAGCACCTGTATAGAATCAGCGTTAACGATGTGTCTGCGGGCAGATACGACATCGCGCTTTTTCACCTCGAGCAGGCTGTTCAACTATCCTTGAAAGCATACTTATTGAAAACCCTCGGAGACTTTCCTAGGACACACTCCATAAAAGACTTAGTTGAGCTCAGCGAGGACAGTTGTCTCGTGAAACTTTCCGAAGAAAAATGGTATGTTATAGACATACTGGAGGACGCTTATACAGGTGCGCGTTATTTTCTCCGTAGTTACGGCGAGAGGGAATATAATGAGGCAAAAAACTTCGTGGAAGGGGTCTTCAAGTGTATAGGCATATCAACTACTTGAAGAAAACAAAGAAGGATCTAGAGGAAAACCTGGAAAAATACCTCTCTGCATTGAAAAAACTCGCTGAGAATTACCGCGGTAAAGTTTACTTGTTCGGCTCCTATCTAAGAGGGGAAAACATAGGCGCTAGCGACATAGACGTTCTAATAGAGATACCGGATGAAATAGATAGGTTGAGAGTCTTACACGAGGCAAGAGGTCTAGTGCCGAATAGAAGGATAGAGATCCATGTTTTAAATGAGAAAGATGCGGAAATCTTCAAGAAGTTGATCAAAGATTTCAGGGAGCTCACCTAAGAACCAATGATCTACGTGTGGAGAGAGAAGAAGATTCCGGAGCATCTGTATATAAACGGTGATTCAGCGACTTGGATCAAACGGTAGAAAGCATCTCCACACAAGTAGGTAAAGTATTAGGTGTTATCATCTACTCGAGAAGAACAAGGCGGTTTATTTTATCTCTTAATCTCCCGATAAGCTCATTATCGCTACTAGCGATTATGTACAGCCCCTCCGGCTGGTATTCAAGCGAGTAGCAATCTGTTGAAGTAGACTTGGAGAACAAAGTGATCTTCCCTACAATAAAGCCTTCGATCTTCTCGACACAGAGAATAAACCTTGGCTCGCCTCTATCATGGAGTATGTAGAGCTTGTACTCCCCTTGATCCTCCTCGTAGACTTTACCAAACATCTTGCTTAACTCTGCTTTTAGTGACAAATTGTCGACCCCTAGACTTCTTCAACTCTCCTTCTAACTTCATCTGGTAGATCCTGCTCCTTAACCACCGTGGCTGAAGGAGGGGGGTTTCTAGTTTTAACTGATGTCACAACATAGTTCCCCGGGTTGTTTAAGTCACCGGCTTCATTCCCTTTCTTCCCGAACCTAATTTTAAGTAGCCTAACCTTGACGTAGAAGCCGTCTTCTCTTTCCACGTAGATATACTTCCCGTGCTTTAAACCCATGCTCTACACCTCTATGTAGTCAATAAGTTCAAGGCTTTTAAACAAGAATCGATAGGGGGTTGCCGGCATAGAAAGACGTGGAGGTAGACAACGCTACTTCCACGCGTAGTATCTGCTTATAACATAGTTTAATAGAAAGCCCACGATTATCCCCGCTAGTAGGCTGGCCGTGTAGTTGTAGCCGAGGACGATATCTCCCAAGTACACTAAACCAAGCTGTGAAAACAGGCTGGCGAGCGCTGACAAGTGGAATTTCACCAGCCTGTTAAGGACAAGCCCTGGTTGAAGGGAGGCTAGATCCCTGAAAGTCCAGTGCTCGTGGAGTATAAAATTCCATAGAGTGCTGGCTTCGAAGCCCACTATTGTAGATATGAATGCGCCGGATAACTTCAGGTAGAAGATGAGGGATGACACAAACAGGTTTACGAGGGTGCCTGTCGCACCGACAAAACTGAACTTCAAAAGCCTGCTGGGCTCCCCGAGGATCATGTTTAATGGTTTCGGAAGTCTACCCACCAGATAGCTCCATGTTGTCGTAAGCCCCGCTCTCACACCTATAACCTGGGTTCTTTCATCGGTTCTTCCATATTGGATGAAATCTAATACTTTCCTCGCCTCACCGTAGATCCCGATTATATTGCTCAAACCCTTGATGCGAAAAACCTCGCAATCAAAACGGAGGGGGCCTTCTGCTTTGAATAATATGAGCCACTCCCCCGAGTTATTCCTCACCGCCTCCCTCATTCTCTCAAGGTCGCTCTTGCTGACGAACTCCGGTGTTACAAGAAGATATACGTCCCTCCCTTGAACACCAATGCTCCTTGAAGCCTCCTTGAGCTTTTCCAACCCCATCTTTGAACAACACACTAATCTCAGCTTGATAATTTCTTCATCTATTTCCGAGCACCTTCATTTATCAACTAAAACATTTTGACATATATTAATAAGATGACACCGGTGTTTCCCTTGAGTGATAGCTGGGAGTCGCTTGTCCAGGAAATAAAGAGATGCGAGAAGTGCCCTCTATATAAATATAGGAAGAACCCTGTACCAGGTGAAGGGGAC
>WYEE01000018.1 GCA_009904025.1 Thermogladius sp.
GGGGTCTCCTCAACTGTTCTTTCGATAAGCTTGATTCCGAGAATTTTCTCAAGTCTCCTAGCCAGCTCCAGACTAGGTTTAAGCCTGCCTGACTCTATTCTCTTAATCGTGTTCTCGCTCTCCCTGATTTTAGCTGCTAGAACGCTTTGAGTCCACCCCAATCTCTCCCGGGCTTCTCTTATCCTCTTGGCGTAGTCCTCAACTATTTCGAACTCATCTTTAAACCCCCCGACACTTGTTTTCACAACGCTTCTACTCTTGGATACCACCAGTGGTTTCCTGCTCTCCTCAACATATGGTTTAGCTTTACCGCTTCCTACAAGCCTGCGATAACACTCCGGGCAGACGTGGAGGATTGAGCCTTCGACCACAACTCTCTTGCAATCCCTCTCATTCGCTACCTCCCTGCCGCATATTTCGCAGTAACATGGCATTTCAATAACCTGGTAGAAACATCTTCTCTAAGCCGGTTTAAAACTATTGAGTCCGGGTTTTAAAGACCTTCTTAATACAGATAAAAGGAAAGGGGCTTTCATGCCAAGCGAAGAAATCCAGGATCACGCTACTGAAGCCCGGATGTCGGAGGACGACTATGTAAGGTATTTGGAGAGCAAGCTTAGAGAGTTGGAGAACGAGATTAAAAGGCTTAACATGAAGATCAACTACTATAAGAAGGAAATAGAGAACCTACTGTCTCCCCCTCTAATCGAGGGAGTCCTACTACATTTAGTTGACGAGAATAGGGCGGTTGTCAGGAGCACGACGGGCCCCAACTTGATCGTCTATATCTCGGAGAGTGTTCCCCGCGATAGACTTGTCCCAGGTGTGAGGGTGGCATTAAACCAGAGGGGTTCCACAATAGTCAATGTACTCCCGGAATACGAGGATCCCTATGTTCAATCCTTCGAGGTTATCGAAAGGCCTGAGGTAACCTACAATGATGTAGGCGGTTTGAAAGAGCAGATAAGAGAGTTGAGAGAGGTTGTTGAACTACCATTGAAAAACCCGGATTTATTCAAGGAGATAGGCATAGAGCCTCCTAAGGGAGTCCTGTTATACGGGCCGCCAGGTTGCGGTAAGACGCTGCTGGCTAAGGCTGTAGCACGTGAGTCTGAGGCAACGTTTATCAGTATTGTGGGGAGCGAGCTAGTCCAGAAATTCATTGGAGAGGGGGCTAGGATAGTTAAAGAGGTGTTTAGCCTAGCTAGGAGGAAGGCCCCGGCTATCGTATTCATAGACGAGGTAGACGCTATAGCGGCTAAGAGAATTGACATAGGTACAAGCGGTGAAAGAGAGGTTCAGAGAACGCTAATGCAGTTGCTAGCGGAAATAGATGGGTTTAGGCCTCTCGACAGGGTTAAGGTGATCGCGGCGACTAATAGGGTAGACATACTAGACCAAGCTATCCTGAGGCCGGGGAGGCTTGACAGGCTGATCGAAATACCTCTACCAGACAGACAGAGTAGATACGAGATATTTAGAGTCCACACGAGGAGGATGAAACTAGGCGACGACGTCGACTTATACAAACTAGCTGGCATGACCGAAGGTTTGAGCGGGGCCGAGATTAAGGCTATTGTAACGGAAGCAGGCTACAACGCAATTAGGTCTGGGAGGAGAGTTGTGACTAGAGAGGACTTTGAGCAGGCTGTTAGGAAGGTCTTGTCGAAGAAGAATATTAGAAGAGGTGTCGGTGAGGAGAGGGATAATAGTTTCCACATAATGCTTTAACATCCGCGTGGATTGTTTTTATCGGGTTGGAACTATCACATATCCTATGGTTTAGGCAACTGTGATAACTCATGCTTAGGAGAAGACTTGCGGAAAGCGAGATAGAGGAGTTGAGGTATATAGCTGGGTTGCAGTTCGGTGTTGGAGAGGAGTTTATACCAGATGACGCGGAAGGAGAGTTCAGCAGAACTACACTCAAGCTTAGGAGAATAATCGTTGACTCAAAACCTTACCTGGCTGTAAGGGCCTCAGACTACAGGTTCAACCTGTACATTACATCCGGGCTTGTATTAAATAAAATCCTCCCCCACCCTAAGATACGAGTATACGTATTGAGCAAGTACGCGGATTTCATCGCTAAAGGAGGCAATGTCTTCTGCAAACACGTATTGATGGCTGACCCGGATATTAGACCAGAGGATGAAGTCCTGGTCGTGGACGAGAAAGGGGAGTTGCTGGCTGTGGGCCGCGCGATTAAACCTGGGTGGGAGATGGTGTTTTATAAGTGGGGTGAAGCAGTTAGAATAAGGCGGGGGGTTTCGGAGTGAACGTGGTATTGTTTGAGAAGGTTTCTGACAAGGATTTAGAGGACTCAATATTCATAACGGGTTTCCAAGGTTTCGGCATGGTCGGCTATTTAACTAGCAGACACCTGGTTTTGGAGCTTAAGCTGAAGAGAATAGGTTTCATAAGAACCAGGTACTATCCCGAGACAACTATCTACACCAAGGAGACAGGTGTCGTATATCCCTTTGAACTCTACTATGGTGTCGTAGAGGGCAAGAAGCTGCTCGTTCTAATAAACAACGGCACACCCAATGTGCGTGAGAGAACAGACTACGCTGAGTTAGTGGCAAAATGGGTGAAGGAGAAGAAGGTCTCAAAGACGATACTTGTAGGAGGGTTGGATCCGAGCCTGAAAGAGAGCGAGGACGAGAAATATAGGTGGGTTCCTATAGGGGGCTACCAGGAGAGGTTGAATGCGAAACTCCTCGAGAGCAGACATATAATAGGGCCACTTGCCCTCCTAATGATCTTCATGGACGCCTACAAGGTGCCTGGTGTCGCTTTATTCTCTTACACAGAGCTCTACAGGCCGGATCCTAGAGCGAGTGCGGTCGCAGTGGAGGTAATAGGCGACATTTTAGGCTTTAAAATAGATACCACGAGGCTACTTGAAGAAGCGAAGATTATCGAGTCGATTGAAGCTGAACGGGAGAGAATGCTTAAATCTGTCGAGATGGAGGAGGCCGAGAAGAAGGGTCATCCAATATACCTATAGAACACCTTGAGTGGAGTTCAATTTTTCCATGACGAGTACTATTCGAGTATCTCCAGCTCTGCTTGAATGTTTCTTTCTCTCAAGGTATTCACGAGTCTCTGGGCGAGCTTTAACTCCCCTTTACTCGAATTCCCGGGCACGAAAACTCTGACCCTCGAATTCCTCCTACTCTCCATTAACTTGAGCACCCTTGCAGAAATATTGTTCAAAATTTCCTCATCTAAGTAGTCCAAGACACCGTCTTCATGTTGGAAGTAAGGATAGGTGTTGGACAACTGGAGAGGGTATAATCCTAGGACTGGGTGTACTATAAGCACTTGACCTACCACCCCTTGTTTCAATAGTTTTTCTCTCAGGGAACCAGAGTCTTTCCCAGAGGATACAACTATCGTCGCGTACTCTTCTTCTTTCCACATCCGGCCGGCTACCTCGATACTCTTCCCCTCCAGCGACCTCACCCTAGGGTTGAAGTAGGTGTCTTCATCTAACACTAGGAGTGCCGGGGAGTCTGGTTTGGAGAGAGGGTTGAATTTCTCCAGCATGCCCGCGTGTCTTTTAATTACTTCGAAAGCCCTTCTAAGGCTCGGGTGAGTCTTACTCCTCTCCTCTAGGAGCTCCCACAACCTCCCCTCCCTAATACTCTCCTTAACAACATTCAGCTCCTTCTTCAACATGTACAAGTTGTGTAGTGCTATGAGTTTAACTCTTTCTTCAACGGGTATTTCGAGCAACTCTCTCACAGTATATCTCGAGCAAACAGGGCAGTTGCAGGGCAGGTATGTCAGCTCTTCAATCCTCTTCGTCCCCTCCGGCAACATGTATCTCCCCTCGCGAGCGTACAATATGTAGCTCGCTGAGTCAAACAAGTCTGCGCCGAGCGCTACCAGGAATGGAAGGATCATCGGGTGCCCGACTCCAAACACGTGTAGCGGTCTCCCGGGTGGGAGAGCCCTCTTAGCTAGGGCAACGTACTCTAGTAGAGGGCTGTAATCGTATTTTTCAAGCAGTACTGTAGGCGATCCAAACGCGAATATGTGGTATGGCGTCCTCCAGGCTCTTACAGCTGATTTCAAGAGTAGATCCATGTAAGGCGAGCCCTGTATAGGTAGAGTCCACAGGAGGTCGCTATCCATGATTAACGGTAGCGCCTGGAGAGCTCTCCTCCAAGTTTCCTCTACAGCGCGATGGGCCTCCTCCCAGCTCATTTTTGTACCCGTAGGAACATCCAGTATAACACCTATATCGGTTCCAATAAGCTTCTGATAGTTCACTATCGTAGGGTTATCTACCTCAACGTCACCGTAGATTAATACCTGGTAGCCTCCGGAATCAGTCATTAAAGTACTATCCCACTTCAACTCCGCGTGTATATCCCTGGCTATGCCTTTATTCCTCCGGTAGAATAAGTAAGCATTGGTTATAAGAGCATTAAACCCTAGCTCCCGTATCGTATTCAAATCCAAATCCTGTCTAGCTGGGTCTACAACAGGAAAAATATAAGGTGTCTCTACAACCCCATGTCTAGTCTTGAGCCTACCTATACGCCCGGCTAGGTCATACTCTCTTACATCGAAATACTCCAAAATTATTCTCCCTTTAACGCCTTGCGTCTAGTCTCCAAGTATTGTTCTAGCAATCTATACAGCGTCTCAGCTATGGGCCCCGTGCCCTCAACACCCCTCTCGCTGACTCTATAGCGTCCTTGAACCTCGACTACTCTAGCCTCGGGTATGACTCTAACCAGGTGTTCGGGCAGCTTCATCTCCTTGATAATGATGTTCTTGAACTCCTCGGGGTCGAATAACGGGACTTCCAGGACTATGATCTCGCTTAGCCTCTCGCCTTTCACTATAACCTTAGGGTACTTGTTCCCCTTATCGTCTAGAGCGTTTTGGATTAGGATGTTGAGAGACGGTGTGTCGAATCCGACTAGCTTCCCCTCATAAGACCTGCCGTCAGCTAACACTATTTTAACTCTTTTATCTATCAGGCTTGAAAGCTCTCCGGTAAGCCTTCTCGAAGCATCTAGCACGCTCACGGTTTCACCCACAGAGCATTTATGTATGCGGATATTTTGAATATTTCTCTACTTTGACACCTTAATAACCGTCTTGTGAGACACGAGTCTGCCGGGTAATGCTTAAAAATAGCTTAAAAACTTAGTAAGACGTTGGCTAAAGGCTAGTAGCCCTGGTTTATGGCTTGATACCATGATCCAAAAATACGATTGCCAGGTAGGCGAAGTAGAAAGGCTGAGATACCCAGGGGTATACAGGGTTAGGCTCCAATGCGGCGATGTCTCAATAGATATTGAATTCCATGAGAAAGTTATGCCGGATCTAAGGAAAGGAAGTAATGTTGTTATCGCGGTAACGGAGAGCAAAGAGGAGTGTCTGCAACACTATTTCTGCGGCAAGGGCAGTGTTGTCTCGAACAGGAGTATCGGCGAAACATATAGGACAGTCATATCTATAGGCGGTTTCCTCCTCGTCTTAAAAACAAAACAACAACTAGACTTCAAACCCCTAGATGAAGTCTACGTGGGAGCATCCCCTGCCTGAGGAGGGCCTCTCGGAAACTTTCATCGAACTCTCCACCACTATAGCCCTTGCTTATCCAGGGGATAGCGTGAGATACTATATTCTGAAAATATACAGGTACATGGGTTCGAGCGAGGAGCTTGTTAACGAGGAGTTGAAGAAGCTTAGCGAGTTGATAAAGAGCAGGGTTGAGAGGAACAGGGGGGTTAAGGTCATAGCCGTGAGCGTAGCTGAGAGGAATAGAGCCGAGGGAATGCTACTCGTAGGCGTAAAGAACATCGAGGATGAAAAGGAAGTCCAGTTCATAAGAGACTATATAGCCTCAAACTTCAGGCATATAGCTGTCGGCGAGGCGAGGAAGCTCGGTGAAACCGGCTCCCATAACATACTTGAGCTTATAACAAATTTTTAAAGAGGAGGAAGAATACTGGGGTTATCCTACCCTGGTCTCTCGGGGTAATCCCAAGATACCCTAAGCAGGAGGTGGTTAAAACCCGCGAGCAGACCAGCAGGGACTGCGTTGTCGTAGGGGAGGTTGCTAACTCGACGCCGCCTACCGACGCCTGCATACCAGTTGATGACTTGAGCAAGCATACACTGGTGACAGGTGCTACCGGCACTGGGAAAACCTTCACCGTGGCTACAATCGTGAACAGGCTTACCGAGGGAGAGTACTCGGTGTTTTTCAAACCCTTAATCCTGGATTGGCATGGTGAATACAGTAGTTTGCTCCACGACCCGGAGGTGAAGGATCCCTTCCACCTCCCTATAACGTTACTAAGCAGGGATGAAGAGTACTACTCGGTGGAATTCGCCAGCCAGGTGCTAGGTTTGACGCCAGCCCAAGAGTACGTCCTGTTGAAAAGCCTTGAATCCCTCGGAGGGGAGGAGAATATTGACATCGCGGATCTCGTTGAGATACTTGAGGGTATGGCCGATGAGTCAGCCTGGTTCAGGG
>WYEE01000075.1 GCA_009904025.1 Thermogladius sp.
AGCCTCCTGGTATGTCTAGTTCGGGGAGTCCCCTGCCCTCGAGTAAAGCCTGGCAGACATTCCTCGGTATTGGTACTGCGAAAAGACCCTGTGTCTCCTCGATGAAGCCAGCTAGCCTCCTGTAACCTCTCTCGGTGGAGGTTGTGAAAACAAGTGTTTGTCTACGTGTCCCTGTGGAAGAAGACCTCTCTGACGACATCGCCTACTTCCAGCAGGAATACTTCGAGGAAGGGGTCTACAACCCCTTTAAGCAAGTGGCCTGCAACCCTGTCTCTACGCCAGGCTAGATTCGCGTGTAAGTGGACTGATATGTGACCGCTGCTTGTGACCAGGTAGTTGCCCACTATAGGTGCTGCTTCGAGGGTCTCGTCCTCCCTGGCCTCATAGACGCTAACATGATACTCCTTCCTCGACCTGTCGTAGACCCCGATCTCGGCGTAGGATAAACCGCCTATGGCGATAACTACGCCGCCTCTAAGCCCCCTCTCGCTTACGGTTCTCGCTATAGAGTCCGGCAGAACCATGCCCTTCTCTATTCTCAGAGGGTATAAACCCCTGGGACTGTAGGCCACTAGACCTCACCGAGGAACTCGCCTATCAGCTTGATCCCCTCTTCAACAGTCTTCTCGTCGTTCGTGACAAAAGTGATCCTCACGTGGTTGACCCCTGAGGGCCCGAAGATAGAGCCGGGGAGGGCTACAACACCCTTCTCCTCAGCCAGCTTCACCGTGAAGTCTAGATCGTTCAGCCCCCTCTCCGCGAGGTATGGTGAGAGGTCGGGGAACACGTACATGCTGGCAGTAGGCTTGGCGACCCTAGCCCTCGGCAGGTATTTTCTAACAGCATCGTAGGCGGCGTCCCTCCTCCTCTTGTAGACTGGTAGCACCTCCTCGAGGTATCTCTCCTTCCAACCCTTCTTCAAGTAGATTGCGGCGAGCCACTGCATGGGTACTGGGGCCACTATGCCTAGAATACCCTTCAGCTTCACCAGCTCGCGTATAAGCGTCTTGTTGCTGCTGTAGACGTAGCCCAGCCTGCCGCCTGGTATAGCGATGTCCTTGGAGAAGCTACCGATGTTGACAAGGATGTCCGGGTCTTCAACGTATTTCTCCAGCCACACGTGCTCTCCCTCGTAGACTATGTGCTTGTAGGCCACGTCGTACAGTACCCACACCTTCCTCCTCGAGGCCTCCTCGGCTATAGCCTTGGCCACACCCCTGTCTATCACCCTGGATGTGGGGTTGTCCGGGCTGGCGAACAAGATTGCTTTAACCCTACCCAGCTTCTCCAGGATGCAGTCCACGCTCGGCTGGAAGCCTGTTTCAACGCTTTCACTACACCACTCGGCCTCCAACCCGAGGAACCTTAGTGTGTCCCAGTACATGCTGTAGCATGGCTCCAAGAGTAGGACCCTATCCCCCGGGTCGGTTGTAGCGTACAAGGAGAGTATTATACCGTCAAGCCCCCCGCTTGTCACGAGGATGTTGTCGGCCGGCACCTCCACCCCGCCGTACCTCTTTAAATCAGCGCTGATCTCCTCCCTCAGCTCTGGTAAGCCCTGTGTCGGGGCGTACCTGAACGCCGTGAAGGTGTTTTTAGCGATGAACTCTATGAACTCCGCTACAGCCCTCGCGTCTGGTGGGAGGCCCGGCTGGCCTGCCGTGAAGTCTATTACCCTACGCCCCTTCCTCCTCAACTCGTCTGCAAGGGCTACTAGAACCCTATGGGGGGATGTCTTGATGGAAGCGCTCCTACGCGAGACCCCGGGCATTAAACCACCGTTAATGCAAACATTTAGCGCTAGTTAAAACCGTTTGCTAGCCATGTTGTCCACAGGCTTAATCCAAGAGCCGAGGGGCCTCCCCTCCACTACCCCGTCGCTGGCGACGATGCTGCCTCTCAGGATAGTGTACTTGACTCTACCCTTCAGCCTCCACCCTATGAAAGGCGTTGTCTTATGCTTGTAGTAGAGGTCTTCCTCCCTGATCACGTGCTCCTGTCTCGGGTCGACTACCACCAGGTCCCCTGAGCTACCTGGGGCTATCTCACCCTTCCAAGGCCAGAGCTTGAATAGTCTAGCGGGGTTCCTAGCCATGAGCAAGGGTATTCTCCTTAAATCCACTATGCCTCTGAGAGCCAGGTCGATCATCAATGGGAGTAGTGTTTGAACCCCCGGCATCCCTGAAGCCGCTTCCCAGACCCCAGCCTTCTTCTCCTCCGGGGAGTGAGGTGCGTGGTCGCTCCCCACAGTGTCTATGAGGCCTGTGTTCAACGCTTTCGCCAACTCCTCAGCGTGCTCCCTACCCCTTATAGGCGGGTTGACCTTGATCAGAGTACCATACTTGTCGTAGTCATCCGAGGATAAGACGAGGTAGTGGGGGCATGTCTCAGCGTACATCTGGATACCCCTGTTCTTGAACTCGCTTACAGCCTGTAGGGCCTGCCTGGAGGAGACGTGGACTATAAGGGATCTACCGCCAACCATCTCCTGTATAGAACCTATGGTTCTAATGGCGTGGGCCTCCGCTAGGGGCGGTCTGGCTAGCTCGTGTAATCTCGGGCTCGAGCCCTGGCTCTTATACCTCTCCGTGAAGAACTCCACGATCTCGTGGGTCTCAGCGTGGAAGGCGACCGTGAACCCGTGTTGCTCAGACAACTCCATTAACTTAACCAGGCTACTCAGCTTCGGCGGGGGGATGTTGCCTGTGGTAGGCCCGAGGAAAACCTTGAAACCGACAGCCCCCGCTTCAAGCATCTCCTTAACCTTGTCTACGCTCCCGTCGTGCACCACGCCGTATAGCGCGTAGTCTACGTAGGCCTTAGGCTTCAGCAACCCGGCTTTCT
This sequence comes from Thermogladius sp., assembly GCA_009904025.1. GTDB lineage: Archaea > Thermoproteota > Thermoprotei_A > Sulfolobales > Desulfurococcaceae > Thermogladius. The sequence continues at coordinate 2,845 of WYEE01000075.1, forward strand.
CCAAGAGCCTTTCGCCCGAGTCAACTGGGGGTAGCGTGTTAGGCATCTCCACCACAGTGGTGACACCTCCCGCGGCAGCGGCTTTAGACCCGTGCTCGAAGTCGTCTTTGTACGTTAAACCGGGCTCGCGCATGTGGACATGCTCGTCCACGACGCCGGGGAGTACAAGCATACCCGAGGCGTCTAAGACCTCGAAGCCTGCTGGGGGTCGGAGGCTTCTTCCAATCTCCTTTATAACCCCGTCCTCGATTAGGATGTCTGCTCTAAGCATGTATTCGGGTGTTACGAGGAGTCCGTCTCTGACAAGGAGGCTCACTGCCCAACCCCTAACAGTTTTATGTCTCCTGGGTTAGATAAATGGTTGTAGGAGCGGGTTTATGAGCGAGTTCGTTTTCCTGGGTAAGAAGACTATTAGACACGACGCCCAGCCCAAGGTTACTGGCGTGCTTAAGTTCACCAACGACCTGGAAGTCCCCGGTATGTTGATAGGCAGGATCTACAGGAGCCCATACGCGTTCGCCGACATCTCAAGGGTAGATGTTTCCGAGGCCGAGAGGATGGGTGCTGTAACCCTCACCCCCGACGAGGTTCCCCAGAAGTTGTTCAACCCCAGGCTTGTGAGCGTTGATGAAGTGACTTTTAAAGACCACTTGATCTTGACGAAGAAGCCGAGGTATTTGGGTGAGCCGGTTGCTGCTGTAGCGGCTCCCAGCGAGGAGCTGGCTCAGAGGGCCCTGGAGTCCATTAGGATATACGTTGAGAGAGTCTACGAGCCGATACTAGACCCGTTTAAAGCGATGGAGCCGTCTTCACCGCTGATACACGAGTCGATCTTGAAGGGGGATCAGGTCGTGAGGGTTGAGAGGAATGTAGCCGCAAGGCTGACATACAGCGAGGGTGATGTCGACAAGGCTTTCAAGGAGGCGGATGTGGTTCTGGAGAGGAGGTTTAAGACCGGTAAGAGGTACCACATGCAGCTAGAGCCGAAGGCAGTCCTATGCGTGCCGGAGCCGGGTGGGAGGCTTACAATATACTCGACGACGCAGACTATACACAACACGAGGATACTCATAAGCGAGCTGTTCGGCATACCGGAGAGCAAGATAACAGTGGTGAAAGTCCCTATAGGGGGCTCGTTCGGCTCAAGCATCCAGGTCAACTACCTCGTCCCGATAGCGGTAGCGCTTTGCCTGAAGTCGGGTAGGCCTGTGAAGATCGCCTACACGAGGGAGGAGGATCTACTAGACCACTCTAACTACGTGTTCCACATGAGGATTAAAGTAGGGGCGAAGAGGAGTGGGGAGATTATAGCGGGCGAGTTCGAGAACATACTCGACATAGGAGCCCACCAGATCCAAGCCTACCCCCTCCTAGGCACATCTCTCGGCTGGTTCGTCTCAATGTACAAGTGGAGGAACATAAGGTACGAGGGGATCGCGGTGTACACCAACAAGGTGCCTAGCTGCGCTCTAAGAGGCTACGGCGCCCCAGAGGTCCAGTGGGCTGTCGAGACAGTTATAGACGAGCTGGCGGAGGAGCTGAACGTAGACCCCGTCGAGTTGAGGCTGAAGAACTACGTTGGCAGAGGCGACGTGTTCTGGGGGCAGGGGCCGACGGTTAGATCCATCATAAAGTCTGATGGTGTCCCAGAGCTGCTTCTCAAGGGGAGGGAGCTCATAGGGTGGGATAAGAGGGGTAGGCCTAGCGAGAAGAAGGGTAGGTTTAGGAGGGGGGTAGGTTTAGCCAGGGGCTTCCACACCTCGGGGGCGGGGGGCCCTATCTCGGGTGAGGTGATAGATTTCACGGGCGCCGTCCTCAAGCTAAACGAGGACGGGACATTCGACTACATCACCGCTCTACAAGACCACGGCGGGGGCACGTTGGACGCCCATGTGAAGATCATAGCGGAGGAGTTGCAGGTTCCGCCCGATAGGATAAACCTCGCCCTGGCCACCACGGAGAACACTCCCTACGACGTCTGCACACACGCCTCGAGGGGTACGTTCGTCGGGGGTGAGGCTGCTAGGAGGGCTGCTAGCATTGTGAAGCAGAAGATCCTCGAGGCCGCTGTCAGGCTCCTGCCAGTGGCAGTCAACCCGGAGGCCCTGAGGATGAGGTACGACCCTGCCAGGGAGGACGCTGTAATATTCATAGAGGGGATGCCCGGCTACAGCATCACGCTTAGAGAGCTTGCAAGGAAGGTCTGGCAGAAGAACTGGGGTACGATAGCCGCAGTCGTCTCCTACAGGGCTACAAGCGCCCCACCCAGCTTCACAGTCTACTACGTTGAGGTCGAGGTTGACACTTGGACAGGTAAGGTTAGGCCTGTTAGAGTCGTCGCGGGTGCTGACGTGGGGACACCTGTCAACCCGGACATGGTTGAGGGGCAGCTCCACGGTGGTTTCGCCATGGCGTGGGGCATGGTTTTCTCCGAGGATGTCCCCTACAACCCTGAGACAGGTGAGCCGGCGAACAGGTTCCTGATAACAGACTACAAGATCCCAACGGCACAGGACCTCCCCAGCGTCGAGGACTTCAAGGTGATCCTAGCCTCTACCTGGGAGCCTGCGGGCCCCTTCGGGGCTAAAGGCCTAGGCGAGGCTGCCATGAACCCTGCGGCAGGGGCTATATGCAACGCGATATACAACGCTGTCGGAGTAAGAGTCTACGAGCTACCGGTCACACCTGACAAGCTTCTCAAGTTGATGAGGGAGAAGGGGGTCGGGTTATGAAGCCCTCAATCTTGAACAGCTTGAACACTCATATACTCCCGAGGTTCGAGTACTTCGAGCCCAGGAGCCTGGGTGAGGCCCTAGAGCTCCTGGACAAGCTGGGCGCCGAGGCCAGGATACTCGCCGGTGGGACAGACCTACTTGTCAAGATGAAGACGGGCGCCCTGAGGCCAAGGTATCTCATCAACATCAAGAGGATACCCGGCTTAAGGTATATCAGAGTTGAAGAGGGCTACCTGAGGATCGGGGCTTTAACCACGTGGAGCGACCTGGAGGAGAGCCCTGAGACAGCTCTCTTCCCGGCCCTATTAGACGCGGTGAAGCAGATGGGCGGCCTCCAGGTGAGATTTATGGCCACGCTCGCCGGCAACCTATGCAATGCCTCGCCGGCAGCAGACTCGGCTCCACCCCTCCTAGTCTACGACGCAGAGGTTGTCTTGGCCAGCGTGAAGGGGGTTAGGGTTGTGAGGCTGGAGGAGTTCTTCACGGGGCCTGGGAGGACTGTGATGAGGGAGAACGAGATGCTCGTCGAGGTTAAAGTGCCTTTGAGGAAGGGCTCCTCGGCTTTCCTAAAGCTGGCTAGGACTAGCATGGATCTCGCTATCGCGAGCGCAGCCGTCTACGCTGAGTTCGAGGGGGATGTTGTTAGGGATGTGAGGATAGCCTTGGGCTCGGTCGCGCCGAGGCCTCTGAGGGCTAGGAGGGCGGAGACCGCTGTTAGGGGCCTCAGAATCAGCGACCCCGGTATAATGGATGCCCTGGAGGTTGTGAAAGAGGAGGTGAGCCCGATCACGGATGTGAGGTCGACGGCGTGGTATAGGAGGGAGGTCTCCAAGGTTCTCGTCTACGATGCCCTCGTGAAATCCTTTGAGAGGGCGGG
>WYEE01000042.1 GCA_009904025.1 Thermogladius sp.
CTATTCTAAAGTTCCCCTCGGCTATAAGCCTCCTAGCCTCTCTAGCGGTTTCAGCGTATCCGAACACGTTTCTCACAACAATTAACAGAGGGAGAGAGTACTCTATCGGGTGCGGGCCTGGGGATGGTTTAACGGTCCACTTAAATTTTTTTCTCAGAACTGGCCAGTAGTATGGTGCTGCCAGAGCCTTTAAATGCCTTGAACCCGTCATTCTCCCCCACCCCTCCTCCGCTCTATGATTTTCATCCTATATTTATCGCTCAAGTCTAGTTTTGTTATCATAACCTTGCTAGGGTGAATCGGGTAGTAGACTAGTGTTCCATCAGCTTTCTTCACCTGCACACCCTCAATAAGAATCCTAACCTTCTTCAAGTCCACGTCCACGATTTTGCCCTCGTGCCCCTTCCAATCCCCTCTAACTATCTTAACGGTGTCGCCCTTGCGTACAGGGAGTCTTTTAACACCATATTTCTCCGCGAGCTCGTCGCTTAGTTTAGCTGTGAGGAACCTGTGCCTTAAATGGAGCTTAGCTTTGTAGAGGGTTTTACGTTGCTTAGAGGGTTTTTTGGAGCTTGTTAAAGCCATTCATCCCACCTAGACAATCATTGTGGCTAGGTTTGCTATCTGAGGCCACCTCTCGGCAGCCTCCCTTGCCACCGGGCCTCTTATCTCGCTCCCCTTGGGCGTCCCCTCGGGGTTAAGCAACACTACAGCGTTATCCTCGAATGCCACCCACACACCGCTTGCTCTACGGTAAGGCCTCTTCTGTCTTATGACTATGGCTTTGAATACCTGCTTCCTGACGCTCGGACTACCCTTCTTAACCGTGACTACGACGAGGTCGCCCACACCAGCTGGTGGAACCCTCCTCAACCTACCCTTGTAGCCTGGGACACCTACTATCATTGCCTCTTTACCACCACTATTATCGGCAACCACCACACGGGAACCAACTTGGAGACCACTGTTAACCCTACGCCTGGAGAAAGCTGGTTTACCTGCTACAGCCCTCTTTGCGCCCACCTCAACCACCCTTCTTGACCACGCCTAAAACAACAAATGAAACACTCTTAGCCAAGGGTCTTGTTTCACCTATAACAACTACATCCCCTTCCCTCACCTTAATACACGGCGGGAGATGAGCATGAATATGTTTATGCCTCCTCTCATATCTCTTGTACTTGGGGTCGTAGTACAAGTAGTCGTGTCTAACAACGACCGTCCTCTGCATTTTAGCGCTTTTAACTACACCTGTTAGAATAGTGCCTCTCACCTTCACGTGTCCGTGCCAAGGGCACCTCGCATCGTTACATGTCTCGCTAGGCGGCTCCACACCCTTAACGCCGATATTACGCGCCACACTCATTTAAACCACCTCTTAGCTCTCTTAAGCCTTTCAGCTGGTCTACCTAAGATTAAATCCCCCTTTATAACCGCTACTTCCCCGCTAGGGAGCTTGAATTCAAATACTCCATTAGGCTTTAAAACCCTAATTCTTCTACCCGAGCTCGTCTCGAGAAGAAGGGTTTTCAAAGTCTCATCAACCACTACACCCTCTAACCCATTGAGTTTTTCATCCGTGTACGATAAAACACGTATTCTTAAGCCGATCAACTCGTGATAGAGAATATTCTTATTGCTTAACTTCAACTCCTGTACTACCTTCACTTGCCTCTTCCCCAGTAGCCTCCTCGGCAACCATGGTTTTACCCGCTTTAGCCTCCTCTCTCATGACAGTTAGTATCCTCGCTATGTCCCTCCTGACGTTCCTTATTCTACTTGTATTAGTTAGGGTCCCCACCCTAGACTGCATCCTCAACTTGGCTAACTCCATCCTCAACTCAAGCAATTTCCTCTCTCTTTCCTCAGGAGGCATTTTCCTTATTTCACTTGCCTTCACTCACACCACCTTCACCAGCACCCTCCACTCCACCCTCTTTAACCGGTTGTAGTAAGGATTGAAGCTCCTCGGGCTTCAATTCCTTGACCTCCACCTGGTCTGGTAGCGGGATAGACGGCTTCACTATTATCACCTCGACACCGAATATACCGGGCTTCAACAGTGTTTTCGCCACAGCTCTGTCGACGATATAATCCACTAGATCCCCAGCCTTGTAGATCTTACCAGTCCTCATCTTCTCATACGTGGCTCTTTCACCCCTCAGCTTACCGCTTATAACTATTTCGGCGCCAAGGGCTCCTGCATCCATAATCCTCTTCAACATCGCCATCATCACCCTCCTGTATGGTATCTCCTTCTCCAGCGCCCTCACAATCCTGTAGGCTACTACCCTCGCGTTTAGGTCGGGGTCTGATACGGGTGAAACCGTTATGTTAACGTTCTCAAGCCCGAACCTCGTCTGGAAGATCGTCGTCAGCTTTCTTATCACGGAACCCCCGCGTCCAATAAGCCTACCCGGGTACTCAGCGTAGATTACTACCCTGTGGCCTGTTGGCGTCTTATACAACTCGACGCCAGCATAACCTGCGTCTACAAAGTAGTTTCCAAGGAACTGGTCTATCATAGTCTTCTTTATACCGAGATTTATGAAGTATTGCTTAACTCTTGAGCCTACCACTCAACCCACCTCTTTCACCACGATCTCAACGTTGGTGGTTCTACGGTATTTGGGTGTAGCCCTGCCAAAAGCTCTAGGCATGTATCTTTTAAGGGTTACACCTTTGTGTGCAGCCACGTGGATGATTACGAGCTTCTCCTTGTCTAAACCCTTATTCTCCGCGTTCGCCTCGACGTTGTCCAGGATCTCGAGCATGAACCTCGCAGCTTTAACAGGGTATCTTCCAGCCGGCCACCCGTACTTTCCCGCCAAACCCCTCTTATGACTTACTTTACCGAAGTACCTTCTAAACGGTATAGGCTGCTTAAGTTTGATGACGTCTTCAAGGAGCCTCCGAGCCTCCTTGAGCTTTAACCCTTTGATCGTTGCAGCGACCTCCCTCATGTACTTTATCGAGACAGGTATATCGTATCTCACAGCCTTCGCTATCTTAGATTCGTCTCCGAGTTTAAGCGAGTAGTGCCATGTAGGCATTAAACCACCTCTACGTCTTCAAAGCGACGAACATACTGCTCCTCGTGGCCTTTAGGCCGGGCTCGCCGTGGACAACCTTCTTGGTTGTAGGGCTGAACTCTCCAAGGTAATGCCCAATCATCTCGGGTGTTATCTTAACAGGCTGAAACTCTTTACCGTTGTATACAGCTATAGTCAAACCAACCATCTCCGGCAGAACAACCATATCCCTAACATGGGTCTTGACAACGACTTTCTTAGCTAGCTCAGGCTTCTGCCTTATCTTCCTTATCTTCGCGAGCAACCTTATCTGGGCTTTAGTGAAACCCCTTTTCAAGCTCCTCCTAGCCCTAGCTGGTAGCAACTCGATGAGTTCGTCCATCGGCATTGAGAGTAACTCCTCTAAGCTCTTGCCTCTATACCTAAACTTCCTCCACTCAGGCGGCATCTCTCTTAAATCCATGGCCACTGGGATACACCTGTAAGCATTCGATTCAGATATGCCTGTGTCTAGATTTTAATGTTTAACCTCTTTTTAAGTAAAATGGGTAGTTTACTGGGATTTTTAACAATTATCGTCTCGCACCCCGCATCCTTTAATTTCCTTAAAACCTCATTATCGTGTCGCGGCGGTGTTATCACGACGACTCTCACACCCCTGTCGATGAGCTCTGAAACCTCAACCCATGGCTCTGTATCTCTCACCGTTTGCTGGAGATCCGAGACTATGAGAACAACCCTGCTCGTTGGCTTAGCCTTGACTACCCTGATCGCCTGGCTTATATTGGTATAACCCTTGAACTTCTGGGTATAGAGTTTCTCGAGGAATTTGTAAACTAAAGGCCTTGTCTTCCTCGCCGGGGGTTTAACGACCTCGACTTTATCCCAGAACAATAGTATTTTATCCACGACCTCTATTAAGCTGGCTAGTGCTATGAGGGTCCATATACTATACCTAAGCATGCTACCGCTGACATCTATAAGGACTGTTACAGTCCTCCTTTTGAGGACATCCTTGAATGAAAGCCTGTAGTTCAACCTAGAGTAATTAAACACTGTCGCCCTCACATCTACCCTACCTCTACTAGACCTCACTCTCCCCCCTACACGGGAGCCTTTTTTAACATTCTCAAAGATTCTACAACCAAGCCTCAACGCCCTCTCTATAACTTCATAGTTGAAGCCTTTCGTGGAAGCGTAGTCAAGAACTCTCATGGAGAGGAGCTCTATGGCGTCGTCGGGGAACAGCTTGGAGACAACGCGCTCGAAGCCCCTCTGGTCTTCGCCTAATATGCTCTCTAGGAGTTGCCTCAAGGAGTAATCTATTTGAGAAGCATCTACTTTCCCGGCATAGTATAATGCCAGTTGCCTCTCCGCTTGCTCGCCGGATATCATGTAGTCCACGTAGTGTCTTAACGCGAGCCCCAGCAACGCCTTACTTCTAGCTGAGCCCTCTAGTTTCTCCAAGCTGGTTAGACCAGCCAGTGTTATAGGGCTTAGCTCGGACAGCCTTGTCCTAAACTTCTCGACTCTGTACAAGCTTGATATAGTCTTCCACCTGGTAGCCAAAGGCTCATTCTCCAACTCACGGAAGTCTAGATGCCGGAAAACCTCCTCGTTTAACCCGCGTATCCTGGTTGAAAGGCCCTTATCCAGTTTCTTAGCCGAGAGCAATGTTTCGAGCTGAAGTCCCCCTCTTAAGGCTCTCTCCGACCACTCCTCCATAATCCTTTTATCAACACTCTTATTATAGCCCGCGAATCTCCTAGTTAAGTCCGCTAGCAACGCGTCATCCACATGTTTCAGGAAGTCGTTTGTCAATACACTAGGCCAATACCTGCTTGGAACCTCCCCCAAGTATTTTATCACATCTTTGACCCCGATGGCTTTAGCTTCCCTGATAGCCCTGCCTGAAATATTCTTGTTTACACTAAGCCTCCCCGATTTATCCTTGTAGAGTACTCTATGAGACCTAAGCCAAATGTAGCTTAATACTTCCTCGGCACTTCCATCTCTTATTACATCCTCTACACGCAGACCCCGGCGTCTCGCTGTCAGGATTCGTAGAAGTCCGTCTTTACTGGGCTGGAAAACCCACTCTCTCATGCCAGCCTCACTGGGTTTCTTAGTGTAGGAGTTGTAAAGCTCCTCGATGACCTCTGTCCTCAGCTTATCGGATTCGTAAGGTAAAATCTCCAACGTTAGCCTGAGCATAGTCAAGTCGAATAGCTGGCTTGTAGATAGCCGCTTCCCATCTCTAACTCTCCTATAGACCTCCTCAATAATACCTTCGACCAGGTTTTCAACACTATCTCTCACGTGCTGGTAGGAGCTCATTAATCAAAGCCTCGTCTTCAGTGTTCTTCAATAAGACTACTCTACCAGCTTCAACAAGCTCTTCTCTACCAGCTTTCTCCAGCCCCCGGACCTCGGCTAGTAGAGATGTCAATGTCATCCACATAACGCTGTCCGATATACCGGGCTTGTACACAGCTTTCTGCCTTAATGTTCTGACAATAGACAATGCTTCCTCAACCAGCTTAGGCTCAAGCCTCCTAGCCAGGTCTCCTAGTCTAAGCTTGATGATCTCGAGCTCCTCTTCAAGTGACGGATACTTGAACTCTATTCTGACGACTCGTCTAAGGAACGCGTCGCTAAGCTCGCTCTGGCCGATGTCGTAGGGGTTACTGGTTAATATGATCTGGAATCCCTCGTCTTTCTGATAATAGACTTTCTTCAACTCGGGTATTATGATCCTCCTCTTGTCTATTATGTCGAGGAGCATGTTCTGGAACTCCTCGCTACTCCTTCTTATATCATCTATTAATACACCAGCACCTAGTATCATGGCTGCTAGAAGCGGCCTGGGTATAAAGCTCTCCTCGTTAAACCCCTTGCTTACAGCCATAGCTGGATGGAAGTCCCCTATAACCCGGTACTCATCGTAGTTTTCACTACATGGAAGTATAAAAGCAGACTTCCCGCTCCAGAGGCTGAGTATAGCCTCACCTATCTCAGTCTTACCTGTACCAGGAGGCCCCTCAAACAGGACGGGCCTGTTGTTTAGGAAAGCCGCCACCGTTATATACACGACATGGGGTTTAACAACCAGCTTGAAGTAATCCCTCAAATATTTCAACATTTCGGGCGGGCTTCTTGTCACGGGATATCGGCGAATTGTCTGAGAGTATATTTCGTGTACTTTACTCACAATTAAATCAACGTGGGCACTGCTACTCGACGCCATCTCGATCAGAACCTAGGTGAGGTTGGATAGTACTCTCTAGAATTAGGGTTCGGTGAAAAGGTTATTTACCCTTTCTTCTACCGGTTCTCCTAGCCGCTATATGCCCGACTTTTCTACCAGGCGGGGTGTTCCTGGCTACTGTTGTCGGCCTGCCAACATGTCTCCCACCGCCGTGGGGGTGTGAGGCCGGGTTCATTGCTAGACCCCTCACTTTAGGCCACTTGTGTGCTTTGGCCTTCCACTTGTAGTAGGAGCCCCCGGCTTTTAGGAGCGGTTTCTCAACTCTACCCCCGCCGGCAACAACCCCTATCATAGCCCTAGCGTTGTTTGAGACCTCTACCACTCGCCCGCTGGGCAACTGTATTTGCGTTTTATCGCCCGACCTACCCACTATCACAGCGTAGGTGCCACCCGCCCTCGCGTATCTCCCCCCGTCGCCCGGGTTCTTCTCTATGTTAACTACCTGCGTACCCTCAGGTATCCTACCTACAGGCAGGATATTCCCGTTCTCTATCTTAGCCTCGGGGCCTATTTCGACGATTTGACCCACATACATGCCTTCTACTGCCGGGACGTAGAATTCATCGCCTGTCTCCAACTTTATTTTGGCTAAGGGAACCCACCTGCCCGGGTCGTGGACTAGGTCTACTACTCTCCCTCTAAGTGTTTTATCAGCCGGCAACTGGGGGTATTTCGCCGGAGCCACCCTGAGATGCCCTGGGCTCCTGAAGGTAGGTGATCCCCTGCCCATTCTCTGGGGTAGTATCCTTTTACCCATCTAACCCACCTCACAGCAACCCTAGTTGAGTGGCTACGTCACTCGCCTTAAACTCGCTTGAGAGTTTTACATACGCCTTCTTCTCTCCTCTAGGAGTGATCACAGTATTAACCTTAACTACCTTGACGTTGAAGAGCTTCTCGACAGCTTCCTTAATAACGGCTTTACTCGCTTTTACATCCACGATAAAAACCAGCGTATTGTTCTTATCTATGAGCGCCAAAGCTTTCTCGCTGTGTACAGGCCTAATTATCACTTTCACCAGCTTGTCCTGCTCGCTCAAAACACCACCACCTCAAATCTCTTCCCTATCTCCTCCAGTGCTCTCTTCGTGAAGACAACCAGCCTACCGGGCACTCCCCCGGGAGCTAGATGCAACACGCTGAGAGTGCCGGGTGTGGCTACGTCAACCCCAGGCAGGTTTCTCACAGCCTTGGCCATCGGCTTATCAATACTAGACACTATGAAGAGTATACTCTTGGGCTCAACATACCTCCTCCCCCTCATCTTACCCTTCCCAGCCCTAATCCCCGTCCCCTCCCTACTCCTCTCTACATCACTCCACAAGCCTAGTTTAACCAGTAGTTCCCTAGCCTTCTTAGCCGAGTCAACAACCTCCTCGACGCTATCGGCTAGAACTATGGGGAGGGACTCCACGTTGAATATATGCCCCCTTCTCTTGACGAGGTCTACGATGCTAGTCGCCGCTAGAGCGCTGGCTATAGCCATCGCATTTTCCTTCCTGTTTATCTCTTCTTTTAAAACCCTTTCCGGCCTAGGTGGGAAAGCCGCGTGGCCTCCCCTAGCGCTCACAACGAACCTTGCTCTACCATTGGGGTTCCTTGGGACTCTCGCCAGACCGTATCCTACACCCCAGCTGTACGCGGTGGTCCTCTTGCCTGCAAGAGGGTCTCTACCCTTTGGTTGCAACCTAGATGTGAAGGCGGCTAGGAAGGCCCTTCTAATCAAATCCCCTCTAACAGGTACCTGGAAGACTGGTGGAAGCTCGACCTCGCCGACCCGGTTGGCATTCTCGTCGAAGACCACAACCTTCTTCTTCTCGGCCGAGAGAGGTTTAACCAGCAACCGCCACGTCATCTCTAAGCACCCTGCTTGCTCTCAAGACTTAAATACGTTATTTGCGGGGGTGTTAAGGGCAACCAACCCAATGGTGGTCTGACGGGGTGTCTTAGTAGAAGAGCTCTCTTAACAGGCCCTATCACGCTCCCTTTGAGCAAGAGGTAGGGGCCGTATATCAGACCGTAGTGGAGGAAACCTCCCTCGGGCACGACTTCGAGGCCGTTCATCCCTATCTTCAGGATCCTCTTATTCAGCTCAGTTCTCCTGTGGAAGCCTGTTTGACCTGCTTGAGGGGGCTCGCTCATAGTGCCGAATCCAGGGCTTCTCGCACCGATCTTTCTACTACCCTTCCTGTGTTTATGCCACCTCGGAAGCTCTTTGACTCCAAACCTCTTTACAACGCCCTGGAAGCCCTTCCCCTTCGTTACACCTATAACGTCGACCAACTGCCCCTCTAGGAATACATCTGATACAGCTACGAAGTCTCCTGTAACCTTCTCCGCGTATGAGGCCAACTCATCTATTTTACCTCCCCCAACCCTGATCTCGAATATCTCAGGCTTCTTCTTGCCGATCCCCGAGAATACTGGCAACGTCGATACAATTAAGCTTACCGCTTTGATCTCCCCTGACAAAACCTGCTTAACCCTGTTTTCGAAGTCCGTCTCAATAAACTTGAACCCGTACTCGCCCCCGGGATCCGGTTTCACAAGCCCGTGGTTAACCTTCCTTAAGCCCGCGAGATATCTCCTGACGATATCCTTGGCGGAGACTTGCTTGAAGAACGGGTTGTCCTTATAAAACTTCTCAAATACCTCCATAACCGCGTTTACAGGGCTTCTCCAAGCCTCACCCTGGCTTCTCAAAGCACCCCCTTCAACGACGTACGTTCTCAAGCCTAACACTATGGCAGGCGGGGCGTCCAGGATCGTGAGTGGCGTGAAAACGGGTTTACCGGTTAGAGGGGTGCGGGGTCTGTCCTCGACTACAAGGGCGTGGGACATCCCAGCCTTATATACTGGGAAAGCTAGTAGCATGGGTCTCCTAGCCACATTGAGCTTCTCGACTTCGCTACCATACCTGTCTTCAAGCACCTCAATCCACGTCTTCGTAGGCCACGTCCTCACGCGTACTGTTAGCTCGCTAGCCCTCTTCCTCGGCCTGACACCCAGGCTACCGTGCCTCGGCGCTTCTAGTTTTCTATGACCCATTAAGCATACCCCAAGCTACACATTGTAAACACTTAGACAAGGTTTTAAAGGTGACCTTCTAACCGGCTTGTCGTTTTTCATTCGACTGGCCGAAGGCCAGCCCAGGTCTTCCTCAAGATATTTATGAGGCCTAGCGTTATAACTAGAGCCTCTTCGCTTCGTACAGTCACCACCCTCTGTCCAGGTATCGTATTCCACACGTCTTCAACATACATCCTCAAGTTGAAGCCCTCGGCTACAGCCATCTCGAACAAGCCATGGCTCGGCGAGCCGAAGAGTACGAGCATCGTCCTAGCGATTCTCCCGGCGTACTCGTGGATAGGGGGTACCCTACCTCTCCTGTCTGTGGCAAGGAGGAGGCTTCTCCCAGCGTATTCATCGACGACTTCTCTCAGAGATTTTTTAAACTCTATTTCAGGGCCTGTGTAGAGCACTGCCTCGATTACTTCAACCACCCTACTGTCTACATCGATCACTCTAACCTGTCGGAGACCCTCCTTACACTCGCCTTTAACAAGATACTCTTCCCCCACACCAATGTCTGCGAGACAGCCCTCCCGCGTGTTCTTCACGTGGGCAAGCCTCACCTGCCCCTTATACGGTTTCCTGGAGACATGGAAGGCCTCTAGCCTGAGAGGCGGGAGCAGGCCGACGCCCCTTAGATCCCTGTCTATGGGGATGAGTTTCTTCCTCAAGTACGGGGGTGTCCTGTAGTAACTCCAAACCTTCTCCAAGAAAACTGCGGATTCTTCATGGGATCTCTCGCTTGTCGAAAAATCCTTGTAGAACACAACTTTCTCTACCCCGAATATAGAGGAGTATCTTAAAATCTGGTATGCTTTCATAAGTCTCGGTAGACCAGGTGGTTCAACAAGCAAAACACTTGTTGGTAGAGCCACGTGAATCTCATCGCTCAACCTATTTACCCTTCTCCTTACCCTTCTCAGACGCCTCCTCGGACTTCGCCTTCTTCTCGCTTGACACTTTCTTCTCCCTGGTCATAAAGATGGTTGTCCTCTGCCTGCCACCCACACGACTCACCCTAGGCTAGTGAGAGTTTGTGCGACTTATTAAATCCTCCGCGATTTCAGATACGACCGCACACATCACAGCTCAGGATGCTCGCCGTTCATCACTGTCTGCATGTATATGGCTTCTAACCTTAAATACAACCGGGTGTGGGTCTAGGGCGTTAAGGAAGAAGGCTTCTCCAACACCAAGCCTGTTGAGCTTACCCGCTAGATCCCCGGCTTCCAGGCCTAGTATCCCAGCGACGTCCCGCGCGTACTTCTCGTTGGGGGAGCCGAATATAACCACTAGGTGAGCGTTCTCGACCACCTCTCTGGGGAGGTCGCTTGGGTTCTGGGTTGATAGAACTAAGCCTACCCTCCTACTCCTACCCTCCTTGAAGAGCTCTGCCACCAGCCTAGACCTCGATATCCTCCAAGCCTCGTCCACGACGATAAGCCTTATGTCACCGGCACTCCTCTGGAAAAAGGTCTTTCGGGCCAGGTATAGTAGTATTAGCCCGTACGCTGTCTGATAGGCGTACCCGTAGCTACCCAAGTTAGCTAACACGTTGTCGCGCATGATCAATTCAGCTAGATCCTTATGTCTAGAATCCCTCCCCAGGAACTCCAGTATCGGTAGAATATCTGCTCTGACATGACTGATGACATCGCCGGCGGTGATCATAGAATAAACGTATTCAACCGACTCCATCAAAATCTCTCTCGGCACCTGGAGAGACGAGGATAGGAGATCCGCTAGAAGGCCTTTAGCCTCGATGCTGGAATCAAACAATCCTCTGACCGATAGAGGATATTCCCTAGGCTCTATTATCCTCGTAATACCCTTCTCCACGTAGGCGGCTAGATCACCCTTGAAGTCCACAGCTAGGAATAAGCCGGCTCCAACCGAGAAGAAGCCCTCGAGCAACCTAGCGAGGAGAGTCGTCTTACCCCTACCCGTAGGACCTATTACGATCATGTGTTTTAGAAGCATGTCTACGGGTACCACTACAGGTGTACCGTCCTCTACTTCAACACCCAGCAGTATAGCGTCCTCGTAGTCGGCACGCGGCTTCTTAACCGCGGGGGCAGGCAGAATCGGTGCCACTGTGTTTACTGGCCCTATGAAACTCTTGATATCTAAATCGTTGGATAGCCCAAGCTCGTAGGCCAGGATCCTCCCGATCTCTCTTCCAGCCTCCCTCATCTTCAACCCAAGAGTAGACCTGATCACGTTTGAGATTATCGATGAATGGTATGAAAGTATCTGCTTAGCCTCCTCGATCGTGTTCGCTTCAACCCTGATCTTAACGATAAACGACAACCTTAGCAACGGCTTACCTTCTACAATCATTTTATAGAGCTCGCTGAGATTACTCAGTCTGGTCTCTAATCTCGTCTTCAAGAAAGGTTCACTTGCCAGCTCCATGGAAGCCTTAATATTCGCCATCTCGTTTTCAAGTTTTTTAAGAAAAGACGTCAAGTCCAGTTTAAACTTTATTATCTTAACCTCGCTACCGTGCGGGAGTTTATCGATAACCGAGGCTAATCTTTCAACGCTATCATACAGTTTCACAGGGCTTAAACTCCTAATATCGAGATCCATCTCCTCCCCGATCAGGTAGCGTATACCTGTAACCTTACCCCGGTTTATATAGAATAAATCCGGGGGGTCTACTCTCACCTCACCCGCCTGCGAGATCCTCGCCAATAAGGTTTTAATATCCCTCAATCTTACCATGAAGGAACACCAATAGGAGGGTAAGCGTTAGGCCTGTTGCGAGTAGGATGAGGCCTGTAGAACCGTGCTCCTCGATGAATGAGAGCACGGACATTGTTAAAGTCATGCATACTATCGCCTTCTCCAATCTCCTCATGGGCCGAACACCATAACTCTTGAAATCCTTGCCTCGACGCCGCCCAGCAACTTGGCTAGCCCCAGCGCCGCTGACACCAATATTAGAATGTACACGATCGGGAGCACGAGTAGCCTGAAAAACGTTAGGGAGACTAAGCTTACCGCAAGAGGCATAACTGATTCCTTTTCAACAGTGCTCTCGAGGTATGAGACCTCGCTTACATCCGGCTTAGATATGTTGAGCTCACCGATTTGAACACTCAGCGTGTGTACGCCAGGGCTTAAATCTGCTATGAAAGCCTTGTACTTCACGCTAAACCACTCGAAGAATGTCTCGTATCCTCCACCTGTGTTGCCGTCCACTGATATGATTAGACTACTATTTTCCTCGTAGACAACGTACACTTTAGTGTTGTATAAGACGTCGAACACGACTGTGAGCGTTCCATTACCCCTGGTAGTGTTCTCGACGATGGCTTCATCAGTATTGTAGTATATGAAGTGGTTTACATTGATGGAGATAACGTTGGGAACCCTGTACGTTAGGTTAAGCGGCGTCGAACCCCCGGTTATATTCGCTTCAACAGTGTACTTCGAGCCGGGCAGGAGGAAATCCAACACCTGGGGGCCTAATGGGATCCATTTCTCAATAGAGGTGGCGTTCACAACCCCGTTTGAATCACTAAGATACGTGTACAGCAGGTTGCCTTCCTCCCCGGAGGAGTTTAAGACGAAGTAGGCCACGGGATTGCCCACTAGGTCGACTAGATTTATGAGAGCTGGCTCCCCCTGGATAAGCTGTTGATCGGGTGGAGTAAACGTCGAAAACAACGATATGAAGGATGGTAGGAAGGGGGCTCCGATCGAGAAAACTATTGGCAACGCGATCAACACAGCGCCAGCTGGCCTCGTCAACCGAAAGGGGACTGAGTATAGGAGTAGGCCAACCGCGATCAGGGCCTTCGCTGTTGCGTATATGACGCTGACCGCTAGGTAGAATACCGTGACTGTCACAAGCACGTCGATGAGCAGGCTCACCAGAGGCGAGATCAAACCGGATGCGAGGAATCCAAGCCCGATCTTATTGTAGACGAAGCCTATGGTTTTCAAAACCAGGAAAAGCGTTGTTAGGACTGCCGCCTCAGCGATATACCATGCGTTGAAAGCATCCCAATTGGATCCCAGTAGAGCGCTGAAATAGGATATACTGAATACTATACCCTTATAGCTGAACACTAGGAGAGCTGAGAAGACACCGTCCACCATGAGCCTTGAGCCAAGTTTCTTAATAGACACCAGGGGTATAGGCAGACCTCTCAACGCGGCGCCCAGGATGTAGGTTAGTATAGACAAATAGTAGGCTAGGTACAGGATATCCATCTAAAACCCCTATGGTGTTGGAGGCGGGGGTAGCGGCTGGTAGATCGCGGATGCGATGTAGGAGACGAGAGCGAACACGCTGCTTCCCACAGCAAGCCAGAACGCTGCCCAGACACCGTCCTCGAGAATCCTCTCACCTGTCTTCTTAACCCTGGTGGAAGGTATAGGCAGTCCTTTCAACGCCCAGCCCACAACCCAGGATAAGAAGAATAATGCCCACGCCACTACTACGACCTGTACTGTTATGTTTTTCACGAATTCAACAAGATCCATCTTACAACCCGTTTTAAGCAGGTAGCTAACATTCATGACTCCTAGCCGAAACTAACGAGATGAGGCGGGCTTATTAGAGGGTTTAAACTAAAATTACAATGCTTGAGATCGTCCTCTAGTGATGCGTTGTATGCCGAGGACGTGGCCTAAAGCAGCTAAAATCTACTGGGACCCCTACGACGACCTCCCGGTTATCCAGCCGAGGCAAGATGAGATAGACCTATACTACGTTCTCAGGTTAACAGAGCCGGGAGACGCGAAGATAGCTAGACCCGGCGATCTAGCTAGGCTGAGGGAGACTGTAATCAACGAGTTCGGTAGCGACAAGTTGTACAAGGCTCTATTCGAGGACAGGGTTGTCTTATTCAACAAAGTCCCCCACTGGGACTTGATGTGGGAGGTCGCTTCTTCAGGCAATGTGTGGGGCCAACTGTATTTCAACCCATTCATCGACTCATGGAGGTTCAGGCTCAGCTACCACGGGGCATACGAGGTTTTGGATAGAGGGCTCGTAGACCACGTTAAAGTAGACTCGAAATACTTCTACACGAACATGGCTGTCAACTCGCCTTCAACCAGCCAGAGAAGCATTGTGGTTCTCGACTACAAGGGTAGGATCAGGGGTATAGCAGAGAGGGTTGATGGTCGGTTCATTATAACAAAAACATTCTACGACCAGCGTCCTCCCGTCGAGACTAGTAGAAAGCCTAGTAGTATCCAGGATGTAGTGAAGAAGAATATCGACGGCTTAATGGCGCTTGAAGAGAAGTCTATTAGACACCTACTTAGAGTCCACGGAAAGTACAGCTATAAGCCGGTTGTCTCCTACTCAGGCGGCAAGGACAGCCTGGTCAGCCTGCACCTGGCAGTAAAAGCATTTGGAAGCGTAGACGTGCTGTTCAACGACACAGGTATAGAGCTACCTGAGACACTCAACAACGTCGAGGAGGTTTCAGGGAAGTACGGTTTGAACCTTGTTACAGCATCGGCTGGAAACATGTTTTGGAGCGCCGTGGAGACTTTCGGCCCTCCCGGAAAGGATTACAGGTGGTGTTGCAAAATAATAAAGCTAGTGCCTATAGCGAAGACTAGTAGAGTAAAATGGCCTAACGGGGCCTTGAACATTGTGGGGCAGAGAGCATACGAGTCTCTCGACAGGGCGAAGAGCCCTGTTTTATGGAGGAATAAATGGGTTCCCCACCTTGTGTCTACGACGCCGATCCAGGATTGGAGCCAGCTCTCGATCTGGCTCTATATCTATGCGAATAACCTGCCCTACAATAAACTCTACGATAGAGGTTTCGATAGGCTGGGATGCTACTTGTGCCCATCCAGCTACCTAGCCGAGTTCAAAGATGTTTCAACACACTACCCGTGTCTCTGGGGTAGGTGGATCGAAGTCCTAAACCGCTGGAGAAGCAGGCTGAACCAGCCGGAGGAGTGGGTTAAGTATGGTTTGTGGAGATGGCTTACACCAGCCTCTGCTAAAAAGAGGATTTCAAAGAGATTACCCGGATATGTGATCGACTGGAGGAGGGAATACGTGTCCAGGCTACTCTCTAGTCAAGCAAGGTTAGCCCCTTTGAAGGTCGAGAGAGAAGGGGGCTCTGCAAGAATACTGTTCAACGACGTTGTAATCGACGAGGAGTCGCAACAGGTCTTCTCGGAGAACACCAGGATGCTCGCCTCCAAGATATGGCGTGAAGGTGGAACAATATTCATCGAGACGAAGAACACTCGTATCCGCGTAGCCGGGAACACCATGTTCGTCGAGCCGTTTACGAGGGATGAAAACGTAGAGGACCTAGCAGACATCCTGAAAGTGATTTATAGGACTAGGTCTTGTGTTAAGTGTGCTAGCTGTATTTTATGGTGCCCGCTGAATATTATAAAAATGACCACTAGAGGCCCCTTGCCTAGGACGCCGTGTCCCTCCTGCAAGCTATGCATTGACACATGCCCCCTAGCCGACCAGCTTGTCGAGAAAGTCGTTATCCCTCTCATACTAGACAACCCGAAGGCGTTCAAACGTGCCTCGAGGAGACATAGCGACCATATCCTGGAGTTGTTCAGCAAATTGTACAAGTTGCCTAGAGGCGGTAAAGAAGCTTCTAGTGGTCTCGGCTAATGTACTCTTTGACCATTAGAAATCTTTTCTCGCTCTCATATATTTCTTGGATGAGATCACCGCCTCTAGCAACACTATTCAATATCCTGGCTGCCTCGTGGGTTCCAACCCCTCTAGCAGACAAGGCTAGCAAGGCATCCTTCTTGAACCTGTAGAGCAGGGTAGCCCTCTTACTCAGTTCATCCAGCATTTTATCCTCATCGCTGGTAAGCCTCTCACCCTTCTTCAATTTATTGACGAGGTCGAGCTCTCTTGAAATATCGCGTCCTTTAACAAGGGTTAGAGTCGCCTTGCCGCACTTCGGGCAGCTAAACTCTTTTTTATCCAGGAACTCTGCTACAGTCCCACTCGTGTAATAACCGCAACTCAAGCATAGTAGCGTTACCTTACGCGATAGAAGCTTGGAGAGATAAGCCTCTTGATCGAACACCACGCCTTTGAATATGGGGATCTCTATATATTCTAAGATTTCTCTGTGGAATTCGTTTATTCTCTCCGACACCCTACCTTCAACTCTGACCACACCCTTCTCAATAAGCTCCGACAGCTCTTGGGCTGATCTAACATCGTAGTCTTTAACTAGAACCTCCTTGAACGCTTCTCTCCCAATCACGGTGTCCACGAATGCCTGGAGTAATGCGTTGCTCACCCTCTCTACTTCAGGGGAGATAGCGCCGAATCTCTGGGCCACCTGGTATATTCGCCATAGAAGGGTCTTACTCTCCCTTACAGCTTCTGTCAGAAACTCCCCGCTAACAAACTTTTTAAGGTTTTTGAAAAACCCGAGGATGTCTTTTTGCAATGACCCTAGATCGGTGTTTCCAGCTCTAATCACAATAGCGTAAGGGGTTGAATACGCTCTGACTTTCGCAAGCGGATTCGTCTTCTTGATATAGTGTGATAAGAGGTCTTTAAGCATCAAGTTTAGTTTAGAGCCGCCGAACACGTTTACAAATATGACACCCAACGGGACAGCATAGTCAATGACTATCCTCTTATCGTTCCCAAACAGCCCAACAACCTCAGTCCTGAGATCGGCTTTTAAACCATACTCCTTCCTTAATTTCTCGACCTCGCCCCCGCCCAGCCTTCGCAACAGGCTCCCAACCTCTCTGGCAACCTTGTATTCAACAGGTATATTCTCGCCTTCCCAGAACGGTACTACAGCCTCATCTATTGGAGCCGGTACTCTCTCCACATACAGCTTGTTCTCGCTTTCAGCATACGATAGTACTTTCCAAACACTCCCCGCAAGAACCAAGAAGTCCCCCGGCTGGATATTTAGGACCACGTAATCTTCATCTAAGGCTCCAACTCTTCTGCCAGTAACATCGAATACGTTGATCTCCCTTGTTGAAGGTATCATAGAGGTTTTGTACACATGGAGCCTTGTCCTACGGGTTGGTCTTATGATGCCGGACTCCAACTTTATTATCCTACTGTATTCCAGGTAATTTACCACATCCATGAAGTCTTCGTATGATAAGTCTTTGTATAAAGCGTTCTGGACTATATCCGCGTAAACCTTGTTTACATTAATTCCCCGGGGGTTTACCAGGGAGTATACGGCTAGAGCATACGATAATACATCCAGAGGGGAGGTGTATATCTCCTCTCCTTCAAGGATGTTTCTCACAGCTCTTTTTGCTAATACGATAGACTCCAAGTAGTGTAGGAGATTGTTTGTCGACACAATACTACCACGCGCCACACCCCCTAGCTTGTGCCCGCTTCTACCAATCCTCTGAATAAGCCTAGTCGCCTGCCTCGGCGACAAGTACTGTACCACATAGTTTACCCTACCTATGTCGATACCAAGCTCTAGGCTCGAGGTAGCAACTACCGCGTTTAACTCTCCATTCTTAAACCTCTTCTCCACCTCCTCCCGATGTTCCCTAGAGAGGCTGCCGTGGTGTACGCCTATATTGATCTCATACCCAAGCCTCTCGCTAATGGTGCTCAAGAGGTTGCTCAAGTACTCGGCCATAGTCCTGGTGTTAGTGAAGACGAGGACACCGCTGCTCCCAGCGATTTTCTCCAATATGTACATGGCCCTTGCAACAACCCTCTCGTCCCCCATGTACTTAGCCAACTCCTCGCATTTCCCGGTGCAAGAGGGGGCTTCCACCTCTATCTCGTAGTTCTTACTCCCAACATCTCTTACAACCTCTGTGGGGAGCTTGTTGACTGAGGAGATTATTTGCCTCACAGAGTTCTCGTCACCTAGAGTTGCCGTCAAGCCTATTACCACCGGTCTCACACCGATGTGGTTTAGAATGAGATATAGTACTGTGAGTAGGAGGAGACCTCTCTTACTTTCAACAATCTCGTGGAGTTCATCTAAGACCACGAATTTGAGGTTAGATAGCTTCTTCAACAAGTCTTCGTTTAAGAGAATGTAATTGAGGGTCTCTGGTGTTGTGACAAGTACTTGAGGAGGGTTTTTCTGGATAGCCTTCCTAGCGTGGTAGGGTGTATCGCCGTGTCTTAACGCGACGCTTACGCCAAAACACTCTGCTAACCTGCTTATCCTCTCAGATATATCCCTGTTCAACGCGCGGAGGGGAGTGATGTATACACAGGATATAGGCTCGCTTCTCAACCTTGAAATAGAGTAGAAGACTGGCAGGATAGCCGCCTCTGTTTTACCCACGCCGGTCGGGGCCACTATGACGACATTGAAGCCCCTCCCAGCTATCTTCTTAAAAGCCTCTCTCTGGAGAGCTGTAAACTCTCTGTAACCCAATTTACGTAGACAGTCCGGCAAACTCATTCTTCTACCCAGGTATGATCCAGGTAAGCAAGCGAGATACCAGTATCTAGGAAATACTTTAAACCCTTTTATCTTAAGACTATTCAAATAGAGTAGGGCCCGTGGTCTAGCCTGGTTAGGATGCGGGGTTCGGGTCCCCGTGACCCGGGGTTCAAATCCCCGCGGGCCCATCACCATGGTGCTAAGTTTGGCTGAGGACAACAAGTGTACTGTGCAGGGTTCTCTGAGGAGTGTTATCGAGGAGGCTGAGAAACTCGAGCAGTATGATGAACAAGTTTTAAGGAGGTTCATTAGACTACAAGTCCAGAATGTTGACTTAAACACGTGGGTTTACTTAGGCCCCTCAGGCGACTACGTGCTGGTTCCAGGACTTTTCTGCAGTTGCAACGATTTCACTATAAGGGTGATAGGTAAGAGGGAGAAATGCTATTGTAAACACCTCGTCGAGCAAGTGGTCTCCGAGAGGAAAAAGCTTTATAAGACAGTGAACCTGGAGTCTTTTGAAGAATACGTTAAGATATTAAACGAGATTTTCACTCAGAATCTAACATCAACCCTTAGAAGAAGGTTGTACTCGAGGTAGGCTGGATGGGTAAGAGGAGGAAGAAATATAAAAGAGTGGTTAAAAGAGAGGTGAAGGTCCCGACAGTATTCCAGTGCCCTAGATGTGGTGCTAAAACGTTAAGCGTTAGATTCGAGAAAACTGACACACCTGGTTTCAAAAAAGCAGTGATTTCATGTGGCACCTGCGGGCTCTACGCCGAGTATCCTCAGCCGGTTCCGGAAATATGGGAGCCCGTGGACGTATACGCCAAGTTCATAGATTTATACCTCGAGGGTAAAATCACAGTTGAAACCAGAAAGCCAGAGGAAGGGAGTGGAATTGGGGAGGGTCAGCAAGTATCTGAGGGAGAAAGTTGAAAGAGGAGAGAAGCTACACTTCACACTAATAGACCCAGCGAAGAAGATAGATTACAGCCAACTAGAGAAGACGGCTCTCGGGTTGTATGAGGCTGGCACAGACGCTTTCCTAATCGGAGGTAGTATCGGGGTTGCCCCAGAGGATGCGGGCGAAATAGCAGACGTTTTAAAGAAAACAACAGGTTTACCTGTGATAATCTTCCCAGGCAACATTAACTGTTTGACGCCTAGAGCCGACGCCGTTCTCTTCATGGTTTTAATGAACAGCCTGGAACCATACTACCTCATGCAAGCCCAGGTTCAGGCAGCACCACTGGTTAGAAGATACGGGTTGGAGGCGTTGCCCACAGGGTACATCGTGTTATACGGCGACACCTCGGTGGCGCATGTCGGGAGAATACAACCTATACCGCCCGATAAGCCGGAGCTCGGTTTAGCGTATGCTTTAGCCGCTGAGATGATGGGCTACCAGTATCTGTATCTTGAAGCCGGCAGCGGGGCCAGTAGACCAGTCCCCGAAACGTTCCCCAGCATTATAAAGAGGTATACTAGCCTCATATTG
Organism: Thermogladius sp.; assembly: GCA_009904025.1. GTDB lineage: Archaea > Thermoproteota > Thermoprotei_A > Sulfolobales > Desulfurococcaceae > Thermogladius. The sequence continues at coordinate 20,254 of WYEE01000042.1, forward strand.
ATAGTGGGAGGAGGCATACGCTCCCCGGAGACCGCTAGGAGCCTCACTAGGGCTGGAGCCGATGTCATCGTAACAGGGACTATCGTCGAGGAGGATTACGAGAAGGCCTCCGCTATAATCAGAGCTATAAAGAGCCGTTAGCCCTAGCGTACTTGGCTTTGAAAGCCTCTTCTAAGTCTATGTTAAGCAGGTTGGCTACGCTTAGAAGCCAGGCGAAGACGTCGGCTATCTCCTCCCGCATATTAGGCTTATCCATCTCTAGGATCGCTCTAGCCAGCTCGCCAACCTCCTCCACGAACCACGTGAATGTCGCGAACAATCCTCTAGCATGGTCTCTCTCATAGTACATTCTCCTTATGAGATCCTGAGCCTCCTTCAACTGCAAGCGTGAGCACCAGATTTACGCTTATTAAGAGTCTAGTAGATAAAAGCATGCGGTGTAGGTGTTTGAGTAGGGCTAGGAAAAAGAGAAAAGAAATCTCAGCCCCTTTGACAGCCGCCGGACTCATTAGATTCTACGAGGAGTCCGATGTGGGTATTAAAGTAAAACCATACGTTCTGATACTCATAGCAGTGTCGCTTAGCGTAGCCGTCATAGTACTCCAGAAGATCCACCCACTGTATTGAGCTCACATGTGCCTTTTAACCCACTCCCAGTTGTTCTCAACGTACTCCTGGATACTCTTAACCAGCTTCTCGTCAACGCTCTTAAACCTCCCCTGAATCTTCAAGTACTCTTCAACGGGCTTTCTCCTCGAAGGATCTAGCAGAGGTCTGCTCGGCCCCGACAAGTGTATTCTCCCATCGTAGTACTCGTAGAGGATCCAAAGACCTGTTTCCACGGCAAGCCTGGCCACTCTCACGGTGTACCTGGGGTCGAATCTCCAGCCAACGGGGCATGGGGCGTGGAGGCTTATGAATTTAAAGCCCTTGATCTTGCTAGCTCTCACAAGCTTGCTGTAGAAGTCGTGGACGTAGCCTATACTAGCTGTGGCCACGTAGGGTACTCCGTGGGCTATCATTATCCTGGCTACATCCTTCTTCTCCTCGCCCTTCCCGAGTATAGGTGTCGTGGTGGTCCAAGCTCCCTTAGGCGTTGAGGAGCTTCTCTGAATGCCTGTGTTCATGTAGGCTTCGTTATCGTACATTATGTAGATGTAGTTATGGTTGCGCTCAGCAGCACCGCTTAGGGAAGCCATGCCTATGTCGGCTGTTCCCCCATCGCCGGCCCAAGCTATCACCTGCACATCATTCACACCCCTCTTCTCCAGGGCCTCGGCTACACCTGAAGCAACAGCGGCAGCCGACGCGAAGGGGACGTGTATCACGCTCGCTTTCAGCGAGTTACCAGGGTACATCCCTACCACAACGGAGGAGCAGCTAGCAGGTATCACAAGGATCATCTTGTCCCCGAATACGGCTGAGAGCACTTTCCACGCTATCGGTATCGGGCAACCCGGGCAGGCAGCATCGCCCGGCAATACGACATCCCTAGCCTTATAGGGTAGAGCCGGCTTGCTCATTCAACCACCTCTCTTATGATACCACTCGAAGGGAACCAGAGCGTCGGATTCGACCTCCTCGACGAACCTCTTAATGATCTTCGAGAAGTCTTCTGAAGTGATGTTCACCCCGCCTAACCCTGCGACAACGTTCTTCACGTAAGGCGTCTTCCTAGAATACCTGGCTATGGAGGCAAGCGTGTCGAGGAAGATAGGCCCGGCTGAGCCGAAGCTTATAGCTCTATCGAACACCACGACGCCTCTAGCCCCCCTAGCTCTCTCATACAATTGTTCTACCGGGAAGGGCCTGTAGTATCTAATTCTAGCTAAGCCCACACCAAAGCCCTCGTCGCGTAACTGTAGGATAGCCTCCTTTAAATCACCTGACCACGCCCCCATGCTGACCGCAAGGTATTTGGCGTCCTCGCATTTGAAGCACTCTACTAGGCCCATACCCGGCCTGCCGGCGATCTTCGAATATTCTTTATCGACTTCCACTATCACTTTCTTAGCCTCTTCCATCGCGTTCTGTATGTCCATGAAGAACTCCTCCGTGTCCTCGGGTGAAGCCAAGTTGCCTAGAGCCAAATGGTCGCTACCGTCGATCACGTATGGTTGCCTCCTTGGACCAAGCCATCCATCAATCACACTTTGATCCGGGATTTCAACAGGCATGGTTGTATGTCCAAGTATGAAGCCCTCTATCCCCACCATCACTGGGAGGTATACTCTCGGGTCTTCGCTAATCTTAAACGCCTGTAGAGTCAAGTCGAATGCCTCCTGGTTGTCTACTGCGAAGCTCATAACCCAGCCGGTATCCCTCTGATCCATGTAGTCGGTGTGATCCGGCCATATATTCCAGGGGGGCCCTAGAGTCCTGGTCACAATACCCATCACGATCGGTACGCGAGCCCTGGAAGCCCAGTGTATCATTTCATGCATGTAGAGTAGACCTTGGCTACTTGTCGCGGTGAAGACTCTTGCCCCCGCGAGAGCGGCTCCGAAGCACGCTGCTAGAGCCGAGTGCTCCGACTCGACTCTTATCATCACAGCATCCAACTCGCCCCCTTCTATCAGCTCAGCCAGCTTCTCCACCACACTTGTCTGGGGTGTGATAGGGTATGCTGCGACAACGTTTACTCGAGCCATCTTAGCCGCGTATGCGAGAGAGTAGTTGCCGGTTAAGACAAGCTTCAACCGCATTCTCTCACTCCTCCGCGAGCATTTTTATTGCTCCTACAGGGCATACATCCGCGCAGAGGCCGCAACCCTTGCAGTAATCGTAGTCTATTGAGACCCCTGTGTCAGGCTCGACTCTTATCACGTTGACTGGGCAGTGTATCTCGCAGAGGAAGCATCTAGTGCAAGCGTTATTGTCCACGACAGGTTTCTCGAGCCTCCAACTACCCGTCTTACCGGCTACACCTATGCTTGGCCTAGCTATCGGGATCTTATACCTGGAAGGCTCTACCACCACTCTCATCAAACCACCCTAACAGTGAGCTCGTAAGCGTCTTCGGAGGCCTTCGCGTTAACCTCGCCTATCCTACCGCTAAAATACCTTTTAACAGCTTCGAGAACAGCCTTCTTGGATACGATGCCGGTAGCCTTGGATAGAGCCCCCAACATACTTGTGTTGACAACGGGCCACCCAGCTATTACGAGCCCGTGTTTTAAAGCGATATGCGTGGCGTTCACAACGTAAACAGAATACTCTCCATCGACTTTCAGCTTGAAATCCCTTGGCGGGCTATTGTAGGGTGCGTTTAAGACGAGGACTCCTTTATCCCTCAACTTGAACTGGGAGATATAGTCCTGGTTTATAAGCTTGTTATCCAATACAACAACCGCGTCAGCGGTATTAAACATGCCGTGTCTTAGAATGGGCTTATCGTCGACTCTGGAGAACGCTGCTACAGGAGCACCCCTTCTCTCAGCCCCGAAGAATGGGAAACCCTGGGCTTGGAGGCCGTCTATGAGAGCCGCCTCTACGAGGATGTTTGCGGCCGTGACTGCTCCTTGACCACCCCTGCCCACGAACACGATCTCGTACATTGGCACACCGTGAAATAACAATGCAGATACGCGTGTTAAAAACGTTATATATGCGTATTGATAATATAGTTAAAAACGCTATGTCTCTATGTACACGGCGCATGAAATCATTGCTTATTTAATTAGATCCCAGATAATGTATCCCAGGAGGTGGATTGATTGACTATTTACTGGGAGAGATGCGACTTCTGCGGTCAACACAACGCTACAAGAGAGTGCACTATGTTCCCTGAATTATACGTCTGCCCCCACTGCTGCCTATCCTGCATGAAGAGGGGGGTCTGCCCAAACCCAGCCTGGAAATTCACCTTCGAGCTTAAACCAACGACTAGACCAGCCCGTAGGGCAACCGGTAAAGAGGCTCTACTAGACCTCTTGTCTAAACTCGAGGAGAAGAAATAGGCTAATACCTGCCCAGCCTCCAGCCGACGCCAGTTATGATTCAGCGACTCCATGCTCCCGCACTTGGATCAGGTAGAATAGCTACGTTGACGAGGAGACCGGGGTTCTCCATCTTCCAGGCGGGTGTAATAGACCACGTTAAAAGCCCTTATGCCTCGGAGCGCGAACTGGGTAGGCTAGAGTATTTCGCACGGTATAACTCTTGCAGTTTCTCCAGCGAGTTCTTGGCTATCTTTTACCACCCCCTTCCCATCGCGTTGGCTAGTACGTATATGTGTGTCGCCCTCTCAACCACCTCTAGTACTTCTAATGCTTCCTCGAGGCTTCTATCACATGCTATTACGCCGCGGTTTGCCAATATAGCGGCTGATCTATCGCGCAAGGCCTCTATAACCTTCTCTGCCAGCTCTCTAGTGCCGAATGGAGCGTATTCGGCTACTCTGACTTCCCCACCAGTGTACAGTACCATCTCATCTATCAAGGGGGTAGGGGTTGCCTGGCTACCGCTAGTGTACTAGCATATACTGGATATGCATATATAACGGCCTTGAAGCGGGTGTAGTTTCTGTAGATCTCTAAGTGTAGGTTTACCTCGGGAGTAGGCCTGCGCCTACCCTCTAATACATCGCCCTCGAGATTAACCAACACTATATCCCCGGGGGTCATGGCAGACTTAACCGCGCCGCTAGGAGTAATCAATATCCTATCAGCCCCAACCCTGACACTGACACTACCAGCTCCACTGTAATTCAACCCCCTTCCATCCATATACTTCATCGCATCAACGATTCTCTTCTTCGATTCGTAAAGGGGATCCGAAATCGAGTACCCCCATGTCGATTAGGATTCTTGACGCCAATATATAGATTGAAAGACGGCGTTTATGGACGATAGAGGCAGGCTCGCATTTGATTATTTAGATACTGACGCCAATGTCATTAATCTGTTCGTGTTTTAAGTCGCTCTTCACATCGGCAGACTCCCAGAGTAGCTAAATTCAAGAATAATTGTAGATCAGCATAATTATAGATCAATCGCAGATTACTCGACTCTAGGTGTCAGCCAGTATACTATTGAGCCCCCTCCCTCGAGCTCGAAGACTATTTTCATAGGCTTGTCGTTGTCGAAGGATAACGTGATGTTCTTCGAGGCCGATGCCGCCCGGACAGCCAGCTTAAGTAAGTCGATGGTGTAAGTAGCCTTAGCCTCGTTTACCGTAGAAGAGACTGAGATCAACGGTGACCCTTCCTCGAATACGGCCCTATACTCCTTCTGTTGCTCCCCTGTGGATACATAGAGTTTATTGTCTTTGAAGTGGAATGTAGCATAGTCCCCCACGGCGTTTAAGTCTCTTAGGAGAAGCCTGAAGTCGCTTGCGAGAATCGTTACTGTAACCCCTAGGTCTATATTCAGGTCTGGCACCTCCTCCGGTACAGTCGACTTGAGCTCTACAAAAAACGTCCTCTCCACACCGGTCTTCTTGTTTCTGAAGACAGTCTTCAGAACACCGGCAGTCTTATCTAGCTCTAAAACCAAGACATCCATCCTACCACCCCTTCTCAAAACCTTGTTTAAATCCGTTGTGGAAACCACGAAATACTCCTCCGCGTCGAAATGGTATTCCTCGAATGCCACGCTAGGGATTTTGACGATCGTCATCGCGGTTTTATCGGGGCTGAACACTTTGACTTCAAGAGCCTCTGGTTTAATGAAGAACGGGGCCTCATCGGTTATTTTAACCAGTGCTGCCGCTATAGCTTTAAACTTGCTTCCAGACGGGTATACTGCTCTAAACAAATAAGACACCTTCACTAGATTATTAACCCTACTTCTATTATTAAATTTACGACGAGAAAGGCTACGTAACTCAGAGTCTTGACTAGAGTTGGGATTCATGCGGGTTAAAATCAACGTAGATTTCACGGGGTCGGCTCATGTGGTTTTGAAAAAGGAAGAGGCTTTAAGCCTGTTGAATAAGGTTTCAGAGTCTATAGGAGATTCAAGGAATCTCTCGGAGTCGTTGAGGATTATAAGAA
>WYEE01000116.1 GCA_009904025.1 Thermogladius sp.
TGTTCATGATCAAGAGACTCGCCTTGTAGTCTAGGGTCTCGCCTGTTATTATCCTGAAACTATCCTGTAATATCCCCTGAACACTGTGTATTATGAACACCGTGAGAATAAGTGTGAAAAGTATCTCGAGAGCAACACTGCCGGTAATCGAGGAGACTAGTATGCCGACGGTCGCTGCAACACTGGCTACAGAGTCCATCAACGCATGCGTCGACTCGTATCTAAGTAGCTCAACCCCCTGCCTCCCGTAGCTACTCCTCAAATTAAAGTAGGATGTTAGTGTGATAGCGATACCCACCCCTGTTGCTATACTAGTGTAAGCGTTCACCCCCGGACCCTTCGACCCATTTAACACTCCATTCAAGTACGAGTATAGGTTGTAGAAATAAACGCCCAAGATGGAGAGAGCTAGAATAAGCCCGAGCGTTGACTCGACGAATACCACGCCAAGCGGATATCTCCTACTAACCCTGCTTGCAAGGTATATTCCTACGAGTAAGGTCAGCTCTAGCAGTGAATCCATCACCCAATGAATGAAATCCGTGTATAGAATAATGTTGTTGTAAAATACCACGAAGATCAAGTCGGTTGTAACCCCAGCGAGGTCGAGGAGGAAAGAGTATGCCATGGACTTACTCGCCATTCTAAGCCTGCTAGCCAAGTCGGCCATAACCACCACAACCAGCCGGTTATCTCTTTAGTTGAGCCGGTTAAGGCGCCCGCATAAAAATATCGCAGACTCCTTCAAAATAGTTAGTGTAGAGCCACTTATATCTCAACCGCCACGCTTAATTTCCCTCGAGACGAAATCCACTATCTCCCGTGAAATAGTGTATTTGTGCGTCATGCCCATTCTTCTCACATCCATCCTGGAAACCAGTATTGCGTCCAAATGGCTTTCAGAGAAGCCGGCTCCTTTTGTCAAGGCGTTGTGTGCTACAACCAGGTCGACCCCGTATTCATCCAGCTTCCTCTTAGCTCTCTCAACTAGTTCTTCGCCCGAGGCCGTTTCAGCAGCGAACCCAACCGTGATTCTCGGCCTGGTACTAGTGGATTTAATCACTTTCTCCGTGGGTACAAGCGTAACCACAAGCCGCTCGGTTGAGGCTGAGGGTATCTTGGATTCCCTGACCTCAAGTGGTTTGAAATCGGCTGGCGCAGCCGCGAAGATCGCGGCGTCGTATTTGTATTTACTTGTCAGCTCTCTAACCAGGGAGGCCATCTCGCTTGTTGTTTCAGCGTAATATCTAGCTGTGTTGTATGGTGCTTGAACACTCATCCTACCGTGAACAATGTCGACGAGTGCTCCTCTACACGCTGCCTCTCTAGCTACTAGAACGCCCATTAAGCCGCTGCTAGGGTTTGTAATCGCTCTCACAGGGTCTATCTTCTCAAGTGTTGCCCCGGCTGTCACAAGTATACGAGCCCCCTGGAGGTCAAGGCCCCGGTTCGCTACTGCGTCGATGCAGTGTGCTAGGTCGGGGATAGGGGGATACTTAGCTTTACCCTCCTCTATAAACGGCTTTATGATTATTGCGCCGTAGCCTCGGAGAGTTTCTTCAACCCTCTTGTACTGAGGTGAATTATAGAGCCGTATGTTCATGGCGGGAACTAAGACCAGGGGCTTCCCATCCCCCATCATAGTGGTGGCCGTGAGCGGTAGAAGCTCGTCTAGGATGCCGCTCACGATCTTACCCATTGTATTCAGGGTTGCTGGCGCCACCACCATTATATCACCCCATTTAGCCAGATCTATGTGCTCTGTTCTACCAGTCGACTCGACAAGAGGCTCCCAGCCGGTAGCCCAGTACACCAGGTCCAGCCCGATGAGCCTCGTCGAGGCCCTCGTCATCACTACCCTCACGCTGGCCCCCATCCTAATCAACTCCCGCGCTAGGTCTATTGAGCGGTATATTGAGCTACTAGCGGTTAAACCGAGGACTATCCTCCTCCCTCTCAGAGGCGTTGTCTCCCTGGGCTTCAGCTCCTCGGGTAAGCCCAATTAAGCCACCGTAAAATACATTATTTTGCTGGAGCGTATTTATTGTTGAAGGTGTTCAGCGATGAAGCTCGAGAAAACAAGTAAGCCATCTGTGGAGGAGCTGGTTGAGGAGGCTAAGAGGCGGTTGGAGGTGGAGGCCCCTAATTACGTTGTAAGACCGGCTTCCAGAGAGGATGTGAAACAAGTTATAGAAGTAAACATGGTCACGCTCCCAGAGCACTACCCCGACGAATTCTTCTACGAGCTCTACGAGGAGTACGGTAAAGCATTCTACGTTGCTGTAGATCAAGGAGGTAGGGTGGTGGGATACGTGATGAGCAGGGTTGAATGGAAGCCGGGTTTCTTCAGGCATTTCATTGTGAGAAGCGGGCATATTGTGAGTATTGGGGTGCTGAAGGAGCATAGGGGTAGGAGTCTGGGTTTCGCATTAATGACCCAAAGCCTATTCAGCTTGAAGAACGAGTATAAATGTGAGGAGACATACCTCGAGGTGAGGGTTTCAAACCAGCCCGCCATCAATCTCTACAAGAAGCTTGGATACGAGGTTGTCAAGGTGGCGAGGGGCTACTACCTAGACGGCGAGGATGCGTATATCATGGCCCGGCCTCTGTAGGTGGGCTAGTTATTTTTAAACACGTATAGTTTAAACTAATTGAGAAGAGGGCTGGCGATGATGTATCAACCGATCAAACAGCTTCTAAGCGAGGATAATGTCGGGAGAAGAGTCTGCCTGAGGGGTTGGATTTACCGTCGGAGTGTTGTAGGCGGGAAGGCGTTTGTCAGAGTAAGGGACTCGACAGGGGTAATCCAGGTGGTTGTAGACGAGTCTAACCTAGGTGGGGAGCTCGTTAAAACCCTTAAAGATATTGGCCTAGAGGCGAGCGTAGAGGCGTGTGGAACACTGGTTAAACAGCCTAAGGCTCCAACAGGCTTCGAAGTAATAGCCGATTACTTCAATATCGTGGGGTCTAGTAGGGATTTCCCTATTAAGGGTGGGGAGGGCGTCGAATACCTTTTAGACAACAGGCATCTAATGCTCAGGAGCCCGAAGTATACTGCGATATGGAAGATCAAGCATACAATCCTCGAAGCCAGTAGGGAGTGGTTTAACAGGAACGGTTGGTGGGAGGTCACACCCCCAATACTCACAGCCTCGGCGTGTGAGGGTGGAGCAACATTGTTCCCTGTCCAATACTTCGATAAAGTAGCATACTTGAGCCAGAGCGCCCAGCTCTACCTTGAAGTGATGATCTTCAGCCTGGAGAAGGTTTGGAGCCTTACCCCCAGCTTCAGGGCGGAGCAGAGTAGGACGAGGAGGCATCTCGCTGAGTACTGGCACCTAGAGGCTGAGGCGGCTTGGTACGATATGAACGATATGATGAAGGTGGCCGAGGAGCTCGTAGCCCATATCGTCAGCAAGGTGTTAGAGGAGAGGAGGAGTGAACTAGAGCTCCTAGGCCGCAATACCGAATTGTTGAAGAAGGCTGTTGAAACCCCCTACCCTAGGATCAAGTATGATGAGGCTATTGAAATACTCCAGAAGAAGGGTTTAAACGTCCAGTGGGGAGCCGACTTAGGCGCCGACGAGGAGAGGGCTCTAACCCAGGAATACGATAAACCATTCTTTGTAACCCACTTCCCGAAGGAGATCAAGAGTTTCTACATGAAGCTCGACCCCCAGAACCCAAGAGTAGTACTAGGCTTCGACCTCCTGGCCCCTGAAGGCTACGGCGAGATCATTGGGGGTAGCCAGCGCGAAGACGACTACTCCAAGCTGGTTCAGAGAATCGTTGAAAGCGGGTACAAGGTTGAGGACTACAAGTGGTACCTTGATTTAAGGAGGTATGGGAGTGTCGTCCACAGCGGCTTTGGGCTAGGCGTGGAGAGAGTCCTCATGTGGATCGCGGGCTTAGAGCATATAAGGGATGCAACACCGTTTCCAAGGTTCAGGGGTAGGATATACCCGTAGAACACAAATCCCTATTTATCCCGCATGAATAGTTATCAATGTCGGCTAGGTGGAGCGCTTGAGCAAAGCCAGCGGTGGGGGGAATTTGGGAGTAGTGGCCTCGCTTATAGCTCTCTCGATTATTCTACACCTCTTCAACATACCTTTTCCACCAGCCCAGTATCTTCTATTCGACTTCACAGGTATCCCCCTGGCAGTCGCAATGTTCTTCAACGCTAGGGCAACACTGGTGGTCGGCCTCCCCGTATTCTACATTGGGCTACTGTTATACAGGCCTCAGGACCCGATCGGCCCCTTCATGAAGGTTGTAGCCGAGGGTGTCACAATACTGCCTTTCTACATACTTTACAAGAGAGGGTGGTTCAAAGGGAGGTTTAAGGCTGCTGTCTCCACCTTCATCGTAGTCGCCTCAAGGACGATCACGATGCTCCTCCTCAACATAGCCGTAGACCCATTCTACTTCATGTTGTTTAAGTGGGTTGATACATACAGCCAGGGGCTAGAACTAACTTTCATCGCTTTACCTTACATAGGGCTGTTCAATGTGATCGTGGCAGTATACGTTCCCTGGCTGGCCTTGCCGGTTGTGAGAGAGCTTGAGAAGATAGGGGTTTTAATAGATGCAAAAAATACTCAGAGTGAGGGGCCTTAGAGTCAGGTATGTTGGAGGGGACTGGGTTCTAAAAGGTCTGAACTTCGAACTAGGGAAAGGCGAGGTTGTTTTAATCATAGGGGAGTCCGGGTCTGGGAAGACGACTTTTGTTAGAGCTATCACAGGGCTCGCGGGCAGAGTCTACAATGCTGTTGTAGAGGGTTATATCGAGATATCGGGTAAGCCTCTGGCGGAATGGGGTTGGGAGGAGGTCAGGGATAAGATCGGCGTGGTGCTTCAAAACCCGAGGGCGACACTGGTATACCCTATCGTCTACGACGACTTGATCTCACACGCGTACAGCATTTACGGTTCCGCTGACTCCGCTGAACGAGCTCTAAGTAATGTAACCAAATTATTGAGGATATCCCATCTACTCAACAAGCACGTGGACCAGCTGTCTGGGGGCGAGTTGAGGCGGGTCAGCATCGCTAAAGCGCTTTTGTCCAACCCGGAGGTCATAGTACTAGACGAGCCTTTGATGTGGCTCGACGACAAGGGCATGGAAGAAGTGAGAAAGACTATTGAGATCCTTAAGCTCCACGAGATAAGCGTTGTCGTCTTGGAGCACAGGTACAGAAGCTTGGTTGAAGTTGCGGACAGGGTGCTACGCTTGGAGGGCGGGGTGCTGGCCCCTATTGAAAGCCCCCTAGAGGTTGGAGGAGGTTTTACAACACTGAAGCAGGCGGTCACCACCCAGGAGGAGAGAGACCCAGTCCTCGAGGTTAGAAATGTTGAGGTGAAAGTCGGTGAGCTCGTTTTAAAGGATATTAGTCTGAGGATTAGCCGGGGTGAGAAAATAGTTATCTACGGTGGGAACGGTTCGGGTAAGACCACCCTCCTCAGAGTTATAACGGGTGTCATCAAGCCTGCGAAAGGCGTGGTTAAGAGGAGGGGTGGAATACTCTACATACCTCAGATACCATACTTATACTTCACTGAAACAAGCCTCGTAGACGAGCTGAAACTAGCCGGCCTACCTGATGCAGGTAAGGCATCGACGGGCAAAACAAGGTTTGACCTAGATAGATCCCCATTCTCTCTCTCCTGGGGTGAGGCGCTGGAGTTCATTGTCGAAATGGCCTTAGAGTCGAGGAGCGAATTGGTGTTGATGGATGAACCTTTCTCCGGCCTCTCATACACGTCCAGGAAGACCCTTGGGGGGAGACTTCTAGCGAGCCCTAAAGCTGTTGTCGTAACGGCGAGCAACCGTGAGAACCTGGAGTTCCTTGCTGGTTTCAAACTCCTCGAGCTCAAAGAAGGGCGTCTCGTGGAGAAAGGCCTGCTAGGTGATCTCCGTTGATTAGAAGCTTCTCTGAGATCCTGACATACAAGAGAGGTCTTAAGTTGTCGGTAGCTAGCAGGCTCCTCCTCGTCGCCTCGGTGTTCTTGGGGATTTTAATTGCCGCTTTCTCAGCCCCTACACCTGCGAGCTGGGTTTACCTATCAGCGATAGCCTTTGTAGAGCTGGGTGTGATCAAGGTTTTGAATAAGCCGGTGACAATACTCAGAGCGCTCGTGTTCATATGTTTCTTCGTATTCCTCTCCCTAAGCATGAGGCTCATCGGTATA